>CAYORA010000007.1:21656-26778 GCA_964406285.1 uncultured Gammaproteobacteria bacterium | reverse complement strand
GGTCGCGCAAATGCTGCAATAATAAATGCTCTTTCAAAACATTTTAAAATAGAAAGAAATAAAATAATTTTAACTAGTGGAGAAAAATCCAAAAACAAGATTTTTGAAATATCTGGAATTTAGTTATTCGTATCTAAGAGCATCAATTGGAGAAAGACGAGCTGCACGACGAGCGGGATAAAGTCCAAAAATAACACCTACTAAAGTCGAAACCCCCACAGCTGCAACTATCGCCAGCGGATTTAGGGCAAAAGGAATTCCAACTGCTAAAGATACAAAAAGGGCTCCGCCTACTCCTAAAATAATTCCTATTAACCCTCCCAATAAAGTCATTACAACTGCTTCGATTAAAAATTGAGTTAAAATATCTTTTTCCTTTGCGCCAATTGCTTTTAGAAGCCCAATTTCTTTTGTGCGTTCTGTAACTGAAACAAGCATAATATTCATAACTCCTACACCGCCAACAACAAGTGAAATTGCTGAAATTCCTGCAACCATGGCAGTAAGAAGATTTGTAATTGTTTGGACAGTAGATAGAACATCTTGAAAACTTTGCATCACGAAATCATTTTCTTCATCTTCAGAAATTCCATGTCTGTCGCGAAGTAAAAGCTCCACGTCTTCCATCGTCTGATTTATCTGATCAGGATCTTCTACGCTCACATCTACCTCCTGAATTCTATCTCCATTAGGAAATTCATTCATCACTACACTAAGGGGTATATATAGAGAATTATTAAGAATCCCTCCAGCAAGTGCGCTTGAAGACCTTGCAACTCCAATTATTCGAAAAGTTTTATTATCAACCTTAATCGTTTCATTAACCACACTTGCCCCTTCTCCGAAAAATGTTTCGGCAGCATCCGACCCAATTACTACTACCCTATCTGCACTTTGATCATTATCAGAGCTTAAAAATTCTCCATCTATAATATCTGGTTTTAAGATTTCTAGTATTTCAGGTGTTACACCCTGAACATTTAGTATATCTTCTTCACCATTTGCAGTTACAGTTACCGAAGCCATAGAAATCGCCGCAACGCTTTTTACATTTGTTAATGACTCATCTTCTTCAATTGCCTCAACGTCATCCAACGTTAAAGTATCAGCACCTGCAAAACTATTAAAATTACTAGATCCGGGATTAATAGAGAAAACATTTGTACCAAATGAGGCAAGCTCATTTGTAACAAATGCCACCGCTCCCTGACCAATTGAGACGATCAGTATTACAGAGGTAATTCCGATTATTATTCCAAGCATTGTTAAAGACGTTCTAAGAATATTACTTCTTAATGCCTGAAGCGCTGAATTAATTAGCTCTTTATATTCCATTTATTTTTTCCTGTCACTTACTATTTTGCCATCAACAATTTTAATAATTCTTTTTGCATAATCCGCTATTTCCGCCTCATGAGTAATAAGAATTATAGTTTTACCATCTCTATTTAATTTTTCAAAAAATTGCATAATTTCATGTGAAGTTTTTGTGTCCAAATTTCCAGTGGGCTCATCGGCTAGAATTATTGATGGCTGCATGATTAACGCTCTTGCAATTGCAACTCTTTGAATTTGTCCCCCAGAAATATGATTTGATAAATTATTTGCCTTTTCAGGAATTCCAACTAAAGTAAGCGCATCAATTACTTTTCTACTTCTTTCTTCAGGAGGAATTTTCCCATACATCATAGGACGTTCAACGTTTTTAAATACAGTTGTACGAGGCAAAAGATTAAAAGCTTGAAATACAAATCCAATTTCTTTATTTCTAATTTCCGAAAGCTGATCTTCAGAGAATGAAGAAATATTCTTATTTTTAAATAAATATGTTCCATTACTCGGAGTATCGAGCGCTCCAAGAATATGCATCATCGTAGATTTACCTGATCCACTTGGTCCGATTATTGCGACAAACTCCCCTTCATTAATTTTTAAATTTATTTCGCTTAGTGCCTGATAAAATTCGCCGTCTTCCAGAGGATATTTTTTAGTTACATTTTCAAGACTAATTAGAGGATTTTTTGTTGCCATTTTAGAACAAGCTTGGTCTTTTTACATTTTCATTTGATAACGAAACAACTACCTCTTGTCCTTCAGAAATACCTGAAATTATTTGAGTCCTAGTCTGCCCTCTAATACCTAACTTAACTGGAATAAATTTTACTTCTTTTGTTTTATCATCAACTACCCTAACCGCCCTTCCCCCTTCATATGGTTTTATGGAAGAATTAGGAACTGTTAATATATTCTCCATTTTTTTTGTGGTAATATCTGCGTCAACACTCATTCCTGGGCGAATTCTTTCATCCGAATCCAATATTTGGATGTAGACTGCATACTTCATTACTCCTGATTTTTCTGTACCAATCGAATCAACTCTCACTACCGATCCCTCATACTTTTTGTCATCAACTGCGCTAATATCCAGCTTTACACTCTGACCTTCCGAAAGCTTTACGATATCATTTTCTCCAAGCAAGATTGCAGCTTCTGGAAGAGAGACACTTGCAATAGTTAATACGGGTGGATTTATTGAAGTTGCTGTTTTAATAGCTACTCCATTTCCAACTGACACAGAAAGGTTAGCTACTGTTCCAGATATAGGAGCCTTAACAACAGCATCTTTTGTAGCTTGATATAAAATATTTGTTGAAGTAACTTCAGCTGACGCTGCTGCTATTGCCGTTTCCTGGTTTTTATATTTGGCTTCAGCGGCTAACCAATTATCTTTCGCAATATTGAATTCTGAAGATGATCTTTGATCATTTCTGGGTGTTCCATCACTATTTTCATATATGTCATTTGTCGCTGTGTCCTTATAAGTCTGCCAGTCAGCAAGCATTTCTGAACGAAGTAAATTTGCGGACGCTTTTGCAGTATTCAATGCTGAAACTGCGGCCAAATAATTTGCTTGGGCTGCCTTTTGTTCTTGCTCGCTCGCAGAACTTTCGACCTTAAAAAGGGCATCTCCCTCTTTTACTATGTTACCATTTTTAACCAGTACTTCTGTAATTATTCCGTTGGCAGGTGAATAAATATCGCTTCTTCCACTCGTAGTAATATTTCCTGTCTCAGAAACTACCTCTTCGATATTGGAAATCTTAGCTTTTTCTAATTTATAAGGTGGTTCTTTAGTAGCATTTGCAATTGTTTTCCAAGCTATAATTAATACTATAAATAATAGAACTATTACAACAATTTTTTTCTTTCTTGTGAGGGCCTTAAATCTCGCAAAAATACGCTTTATAATAGATTTAATTTTAGGCAGAAAACTTTTCAATCTTATCCAATCGTAGCACTTTTTTGTAGCTAAATAAATACTATTTTAAGTATTTGTCGAAGAATTCCACGCTTCTTTGAGAGGCAATATTAAAATTAGCAGCTATGTTATGATCATCACCTTCATATATGTATAATTCTGAAGTTTTTTCTGCTGCCTTCATTTGCTTATCTAGTATTTCAGAAAATTCTACTGGCACTGAAGTATCGTTCGTACCATGATGTATTTGAAGTGGGCCTGAAATGTCAGTTAAGTATGAATTTGCAGAGAGAGATCTCCAGAACTCAGGATTTTCCTGTGGTGTTCCAAATTGAGCAGTTAAGGCTTGCCTCCAACTCCCTCCTCTTGTAGAAGGCGTGATTGTGGGAACATTTCTTCTTCTCCACCTTTCAAATAAATCCTCATAACTTCCTACTACTCCTGCCCAAATAACACCAGCCTTTATATCTTTATTAACTACCATCGCACGAAGAGTAATGAACCCCCCCATCGAATGCCCCCACATTCCAATTTTACCTACATTAACATTTGGATATCTCTTCAAACTTGCAAGTGCATTTAATACATCAATCGTGTAATTATTTGATCCATATCCACCAGTAGCTTCTCCCTCACTAGATCCGTGTCCCCTATAATCAGGGCGTAATAAAACATATCCGTTTCTAGAAAATGCATCAGTATAAGCTACATATCTTTCAGTAGTTCTGTATTCATCTGGAGGAATATATCCATGATTAAAAATTATTGCTGGAAATCCTCCGACAGGAATATCACCAACGGGAACAGTTAATAATGCGTATATTTTAAGACCTTCAGACTTATAACTCACAATATATCTTGAATAATTTGATCCGGGTGTTAAAGTTTGCTCAATTACCAAATCACTACCTGGATAATCTCCCTGCCTAAGTGATTCTATGGAAAGAGCATATGGCTCGTTCTTCATTTCCCCTTTCATTTCATCTGGATCAAGGGTTCTATTTAAAATATTTGAAACAGGATTATTTGAGGTATGTTTAGTTACTGAAACAACTACTAGAAAAACAAAAATAATTCCAAGGAAAAATAAAATTCGCTTATTCATAATTGTTTTAAAAGTATAACTTTCGAGTAGTTAAATTTCAAGCCATTTCAAGCTAATTTATATGCTATACTTTGTCTGATTTTGAAATGAAATTATTAAATATCGGATTTATTATTCCCTCATATAATGAGTCACAAAACATTATTCTTCTTATTAATAAAATTAGAAAATATTTCCCAAAATCTAAAATCATAATAGTTGATGATTCGAACGCTAGGGAAAAAATAAAAATTAAAAAACTTTTATCCCAACAAAAAGATAAAGGAGTTTCATATTTTCCTCGTAAGAAAAAAATGGGTAGAGGAAGTGCTGTTATTAAAGGTTTTCAAATTGCTTTAAAAGATAAAGAAATTACACATTTTTTTGAAATGGATGCAGATCTTTCTCACAATCCAAAAGAAGCAAAAAAATTTATTTCAATAATGAAAAAAGATAATTCTGACTTAATTGTAGGATCTCGTTATTTGTCAGGAAGTGAAATTCTAAAATGGGCAAGATGGAGAGTGGTAATGAGCAAAATAATAAATAAATTTTTAAGTCTCTTACTTGGACTCAAACTTTCAGACTACACGAACGGCTATAGACTATATAATAGAAAATCAGTTGAATTCTTAACTAATATTAAACTCGTATCAAAAGGTTTTATCGTTCTTTCAGAAACAGCATACAAGCTTAAAAAAAATGGTTTTAAAATTTCAGAAGTTCCAACTACATTCGTTGAAAGACAATATGGTAAATCCTCATATGGAAATCGTGAA
>CAYORA010000007.1:18252-21556 GCA_964406285.1 uncultured Gammaproteobacteria bacterium | reverse complement strand
TCCAACTACATTCGTTGAAAGACAATATGGTAAATCCTCATATGGAAATCGTGAACTTGTAACTGCTCTAGTAAACATTTTATGGATAAGATTTGGAACTCCTAAAAACATAAAATTATTTTGCTTAACTGCTCTTGTTGTACTCGCTCTTATTTTAAGGTTTTGGAATCTAAACGAAATGGGTAAAACATGGGATGAGGGTGCTTATGTAGAAGGCGGGTACGTGATGACAGATCTAATGCTAAAAGGTGATTTCAGAAATCCCTATTACCATTCCACATTTGATCATCCACCAATAGCTCGCTACTTATATGGCACAGCTTCTCGCCTCGATTTACAAGAAATAGATAAAGACGGAAATCCAATTTTTTATTTTGACTATACGTATTCAAGACTTATTTCAATTTTATTCTCAACCCTTTCTATCTTATTGATTTCTCTTTTTGGGTGGAAATATATTTCCCCTTTTGTAGGAATTAGTTCTGGAATAATCTTAGCAATGCTTCCCACTTTCTTAGGATATTCACAACTTGCTACATTAGAAAGCCTTGTAATGTTCACATTTACCATATCCGTATTTTTATTTATAAATTTATTACACAAATTTTCAGTAAAAAAATTATTACTTACCGGCGTGTTCACAGGTCTAGCACTTGGAGTAAAACAAACAAACATTTTTATTTACCCCCTCTTTTTATCAATTTATTTTCTTTGGTACTTTACAAAAAATAAAACTGAAAGACCAAGTATTTTAAGAAAAATTTTTCTTCCTTTTTCAATAATATTTTTAATTTCCTGCATCACATTTATACTTCTCTGGCCAACCGCACTAATAAATTTTAACGAAGCGATAGCGGTGGAAAAAGCAATGTGGTTTTCTCATGAAGTAAAACTCCCTCCTCCGGAAGTCTTTTTCGGTAAATTAATG
This sequence comes from uncultured Gammaproteobacteria bacterium, assembly GCA_964406285.1. Classification (GTDB taxonomy): domain Bacteria; phylum Patescibacteriota; class Microgenomatia; order Levybacterales; family UBA12049; genus 2-01-FULL-39-10-A. Next base: position 20,628 of record CAYORA010000007.1, on the reverse strand, counting down.
CTAGTGCCTATTGTTTATTATCCAGTTTACTTTTTAATTACAACTCCATTCTTAATAATAATTCTATTTTTTGTTGGCATGAAAGTAATTGATGTTAGAAAAAAATTTGTTTTATATGCAGTTCTTTTATGGTTTATAGTTCCGTTTTTTCAAACTTTCTACCCGTTCAAACAACATGGACTTCGCTATATTATTCAAGTCTATGCGCCACTCGCTTTAATCGCAGCAATAGGATTTGAATCAATTCTTGGTACTCTCAAGGGGAAGTTTAAGGTTAAATATATTGGAATTTTTGCTCTGATTATTTATTTCTTGTTTATTCTTAAATCAATAACTCCATATTATTTAGATTATTTTAATATTGTCCCCGGTGGGATTAATGGAGTTTACAAATCGCAATTATTTCAAATTGGTTGGTGGGGCCAAGGAAATAGAGAAGCTGGAATTTACCTAAGAGATAATGCCCCTAAGAGCTCAAGCGTAGGCCTAGCAATTTCCCCTCTACACTCTTTCCCCAAATATAGCGAATACAAAAGTGAGAAATATAATCCAAACAATAAGTATGATTATATAGTTGTTAACTATTTTAATATTTTAAGAGAAGGATTTGACGATTCTAAAATCAAACAAAACTATAAATTAATTCATGAGGTAACAGCAGATAAAGCAACCCTTGTCTATATCTATCAAAAGAGATAACTATCTTAGATCTAACGTATCACCTTTATAAACGAGATTTAATGATTTTATTATTACTTGCTTTTCACCTTGTTCTACATATCCAGCATTTAGCGCTTTAAATTTATTTTTCGAAATTATTTTTAAAGTCTTCTCTACATCTTTTGGAGAAATTATCAAACAATAATCTTGACCCATGTTATAGGTCTCATACATTTCATAATCAGAAAGGTTTGCGTGTTCTTTAATAAAATCAAAGACCGGTTGAGGTTTAAAAATTTTTTCAATTACATAACTTAATTTTGGGCGACCTCTCATAACCTTTCGCATTCCATGACCTGTGATATTAGAAATGTAGTGAATATCAACTTTATTTTTTTGCAAGTCTTGAATAACTTTTGCATAAATATTTGAAGGAGTTAATAAACTCTCTCCAAAAGTTTTATTTCCAATTTTTGTTTGATAGCCTTTAGGTATTTTTTTTGCAATAGCCCGAGTTAAAGAAATTCCATTCGCATTAACCCCATTACTTTTTATGAGTATTATACGGTCACCTGCTTTTATTTTTTTATCAATCATTAAAAATTTATCAGACTCAATAATTCCGATTGCAGATCCTCCTAGATCAACAGATTTAGATTCAATAATTCCTTTAAGCATTGGTGTTTCTCCCCCACCCCAAACGACTCCAGCTAGATTACATGACATCTCCCAACCCCTAATAAACTCTTCCATCCTAATTGGATCCTGTAAAAATCCGTCTCCCGCATCAGCCCAATAGGCATTTAAAATAAGCGGTCTTGCGCCAACTGAAACCAAATCATTAATAATTGTTGCGACCGTATCTTGCGCAATTTCTTTATAAAAAGATTTTTTTTGTTTTTCCCAAACCGCATCTGCGATAAGACTTTTAGTTCCCAGCCCTTCCATAACAAATGCCATCAAGCTATTTCCTTGCTTCCAAACAAACGCAGACTCACCTCTACTATCTGATATTTCGCTAAAAGTCTTCTGAAAATTTTTTGAAGTTTTTCTGGCTGAATCCTGCGCAAGTTTTTTAACAGGATCTAACTTTGAATAATCGACCCCCGATGATTTATATGTAATTTTTTTCATTTATGCCTTAATTTTATGAACCACGACTAAACCCACCTCTCCCATAAACTCAAGATTCTCTTTAGGCCTTGTCATGCTGGGAATTATATTAGGAAGAGACAAATTTAACAATATTCTTAAATAATGGCAACCCCTGAGGACTATCGATTAATCCTCTTCTCCAGTTTGGGTGCTGTTCGCGCCTTACAAAACACTCAGGGTGCGGCATAAGACCTAAAACTCTTCCAGTTTTGTCAGTTATTCCAACAATTGCATTAGTAGATCCATTTGGGTTCGCTGGATATTTTTGGGTAGGATTTCCCTTTTCATCTACATATCTAAAAGCAATTAGATTTTCTTTTTCAATTTCTTCCAGATTCTTTGGGTTGGCTATAAACTTTCCCTCTCCATGTGCGACAGGATACCAAAGGACTTGATCCTCTAATCCTTTCAAAAATTTTGATTTAGAATTTTTCTCAACTTTTACTCTTACCCACCTGCATTCAAAATGACCGGAATCATTATTAATTAGCGTAGCATCCATTTCTCCTATTCGATCAAATGGAACAAGTCCGGTTCTAACTAAAACCTGAAAGCCATTAC
>CAYORA010000007.1:0-18152 GCA_964406285.1 uncultured Gammaproteobacteria bacterium | reverse complement strand
CCTATTCGATCAAATGGAACAAGTCCGGTTCTAACTAAAACCTGAAAGCCATTACATACTCCCAATACTGCCGTATTAGATCGCTTTACAAACTTCCGGATTTCCTCCCCTAGAAAAGCTACTATTTCAGTTGCTAAAACTTTACCTGAGACTATGTCGTCACCATATGCAAACCCACCCGGAATTCCTAGAATTTGATAATCAGATAATTTTTCTTTTTTTGTTTTTAAATCATTAATGTGTACTAATTTCGCATCCGCTCCAGCTAAATTAAATGCGTAAACCATATCCTCATCACGATTTATTCCATCAGCTTTTATTATTATTGCTTTAGGCTTCATGCAAACATCTCCTTCATTGGTTTTTGCCATGCTTTCTTTAAATCATAAAGATCAGCTGATATTTTTTTATTTTCAAAATTTATGTTTATCTTTTTTTCTTTTTGAGTTTTTCCTAAAGTTATAAATTTTATACCCTTAAATATTTTTTTTGCAATTTTTTCATTTTCTACTTCCACAAGAAACACCCCTGCAGTTTCATTGAATAGAAAATAGTCCAGTCTTTCTTTATTGTTAATTTTTAAATTAGCCCCCATATTTCCTCCAACGCACATATCAAAAATGCTTGAGAACAAACCTCCCTCTGAAATATCATGACAAGATAAAATTTCTCCTGAGTTAATTCCTTTATTAATTGTTTTCGAAATTTTTTCAAATTTCTTTAAATCAATTTTAGGAACACTTTCCCCTAAAATATTATTCAAATCAAAATAAGTAGACCCCCCCATAGAATTAATATCTAAATCTCCGACAAGACAAATCACAGAATTTTCCTTTTTAAAATCCGTTGAAGCAGTTTTTGATGTATCAGGAATTCTTCCAAAAACAGAAATACATAAAACTGGTGGTATTTTTATGACCAACTCCCCTTTTCTATAAGTTGAGGATAGGCTATCTTTTCCTGAAATAACCGGTGTCTTTAGCGCTTTCATAATATCAACTACAGCATCAACTGATTTATCCAAACTATATAATGACTCTTCGTCGGGAAATGGCCAAATGTAGTTATTTATTAAAGATGCCTCTTCGATATTTCCCCCAACTGCTACATAATTTGAGAGCGCTTCTACCCCAGCCCAAATACTTCCATTATATGGATCAATTTTATTTAAAATAGGGTTCATTCCATGTGACAAAACCATTCCATATTTTTTATTTAAAATTGGTCTTATTACTACACTGTCATTTGGAGAATCCATCTTCTCACCTGAATATGGTTGAAGATCGTTGGTGCCCTGAACAGAATGATCATAAAGCCTAACGATTGGCTCTTTAGAATTTACATTTCCATGAGAAAGTATTTTTTTAAATACATCAATCCATTCATTTTCACTTCTTGGCTCCTTTGGTGATTTTTTATCTTTAGAGCTTTGGATATTAGTTTTTTTTGCAATCATAGTTCTTTGAGGAAGACCATCATGCAAAAAATTCATAGACAAATCTGCAATTTTATTTTTACCAAAATAAACTTCAAGTTTTTTTGTGTTTGTGAATTTACCTAAAATTGTTGCTTCTACATTAAACTTTTTACAAATTTCCAAAACTTTTTTTGAATCTTTTTTACTTACCGCTAAAACCATCCTCTCCTGAGATTCAGAGACCCAAATTTCCCATGGAGAAAGCCCATGATATTTAAGTGGCGCAAGAGATAGATCAACTTTGACACCTGTCTTTGAACCAATCTCACCAATTGCTGAAGAAAATCCTCCAGCACCACAATCAGTGATTGCTCGAATTAACCCCTGGTCTCTCGCCTCAAGAATTGCATCAAACATTCTTTTTTCTTCTATCGCATTTCCTATTTGAACCGCAGAAGAATTTACAGAAATAGTTCTATCTGTCATTTCACCAGAAGAAAAAGTTGCACCGTGTACTCCGTCCCTCCCAGTGCGACCCCCTACTGCGATTACCACATCTCCGGGTTTTGGTTTTCCCTTCTGTGCAAATTTTGTGGGAATTAATCCATAAGCTCCAACTATAATAGTAGGCTTTGCTCGGAAATCATTATGAAAATGTACAGAGCCATTATTTGTTGGGATACCCATTCTATTTCCATAGTCCCTAACTCCCGCGACTACCCTTTTAAATAGATATTCCGGATGGAGACAACCTGGCGGTAAATTTTTTCTTTGCAAATTTGGATCTGCAAAACAAAACATATCAGTACTGGCTATTGCCTTAGCTCCCTGACCGGTCCCCAAGACATCTCTAAAAACTCCACCACTTCCCGTCATTGCTCCTCCATATGGCTCAATAGCTGAAGGAGAATTGTGAGTTTCTACTTTTCCGCAAATTGAATATCCATCATAAAACTTCATTACACCTGAGTTATCACCAAAAGCTGAAACAATATTTTTTGGATGTCGCAATGCCTCTTTTTTAATTCTCTGAATTAGTGGCGCTTTCTTTTTTCCATCAACAATTAAATTTGCCTTAAATGTTTTATGCGCACAGTGCTCACTCCAAGTTTGCGCTAAAGTTTCAAGCTCTATATCTGTCGGATCCCTTTTAATTTTATTAAAGTAGTTTTGAATTACCTTCATTTCCGATAAATTTAAAAATAATTTATCTTTAGAGAGCGCCATAAGATCTTCGTCAGTCGACTCCTTAATCTTTACGATATTTGTAGGTCCCGTTTTCCCTTCAATCAATAAAGTTTTCGGTGGTGAATCAACTAAATATTCTATGAGCGGATTAAAAAGACCAAGATTATTAATGTTTTCAATATTAAAAGGTCCAAAAAAATAATATTCCCATGAAGAATCTGCTGCTTTTAATTTTATTTTTAAATCTTTTGCAGATTTTAAAAGCGATGCTACTTCAGGATTCATAACTCCCGGCTTATAAGCAATTTCTATTCTCGAACGAGCATTAAATACCGGTTCATTGATTGTGTATTTTTGATTAATAGATTCCGATAGTAATTTTTCCGCTAAATATTTTGCAGATTTTTTATCTACACCTTCAAGTCTATAAACCCTAACAGAACGGACTTTCGTAATTTTAGGATTTTTTAAATTTTTTAAAAGAGAATTTCCCTTCAAATCCTCTTCTTCAAAGCTTGATAAAACTCTAACTGTTTGGATCATAAATTTTCCCTTTCCAAATCTCTCCAACCTATGTCTGTTCTGTAATGTAAATTATTTCCTGAAATATTTATCATCGATATTGCTCCATATGCTCTTAACCTGGCTTGTAATAGGGTTAATCCTTCTGCCATAATGTGAAACACTCTCCCCCCATTTGCTAAAAAATTATTTCCTGACCTAGAAATTCCCGCTCCAAATACTGTTACATATGGCAGTTTATTAATTTTTTCAAGTCCGTTTATTTTCTTTCCTTTTACGTTTAAATAATTATCTGGATATCCCTTACTACACCCCGCAATACTAATTCGTATTAGATTATCAGTTTTTAGTTTTAATTTATTAAGTTTTTTATTTATTACACTTTCGACAATTTCTAGATAATCTGTTTGAATTGCAGGGACCAAAACTTCGGCTTCTGGATCCCCCCATCTTGAATTAAATTCTACAATTTTAATTCCATTTTCAGTAATCATTCCCCCTACATATAATATCCCTGAATACTCTCTACCTTCTTTTTTCATCCCCTTCATAAAAGGGATTAAAATTTTATTTTCAATTTCCCTTAAAACTTTTGATGTAATAATCTTAGGGTTTGAGACGCAACCCATTCCTCCTGTATTCAATCCCTCATCCCCATTAAAAACCGTTTTGTGATCTTGAGCGGAACCAAGTATTTTATAATTTTCTCCATCGCACACGACAAAAAGTGAAAATTCTTCACCTGTCATTGCCTCTTCAACAATATAAGTTTTTCCTGCATTGCCAAAATTTTTCATTTGATCAATTGCAGTTAAAGCTTCTTTTTTATTTTTTGCTTTAATCGCACCTTTCCCTAACGCTAGTCCTGATGCTTTTACAAATAACTCTTGTTCGCGAAGTGATTTAACATAAAATTTTCCCGAAGATAAAGAATCGAAAGATTTAAATTTAGGAATGGGCAAATGGTATTTGAGCATAAAATTTCTTGACCACTCTTTGTTCCATTCAATCTCAGAAGCTTTTTTTGTGGGACCAAAGGCTTCAACTCCAAGTTCAGTAATCTTATCTACGAATCCAAGCGCCAGTGGATCATCCTGTGCTACATCCACTAGATCAATTTTATTTTTATTAATTATTTCTTTTATTTTTTCAAAATCTGTTGATGGAATATCTAAAAGTGAAGTGGTTTTTTTATTTGAAAAATCTATAAATGGATTTCCTGGCGCCACAAAAATCTTTTTTATTTTTTTATTTTTTGCATAAGCATTTGCTATAGCATGTTCTCTTCCACCTGAACCAAGTATTAAAATATTCATTTGCAAAGTTTTTTTAAAACCGAAATATACAATTTATTCTCCTTAACTTTTAATCGCTTATATAAACTTTCAATGTCATCATTTTTTTTAATTTTTTCAAAAGTTCGACCCACTACTTTTCCAAAATCAAATTCATTAGATAAAAAATGGATCGACGATCCAGCATAGGTTGAATTATTGTCTAAAAAATTTTTAATTGCAACATCTGTAAGCATTCCTCTATTCCAAAGCCCAAAAGTCTTATCAGGATTAATTACCATACTATCAATTCGATCAGGAATAAGACCTGGATGAAGATTTAAAATTTTATCTTCATAATAGCTAATCACATCATTATTAATTATCAATTTCCAACCCGCCAAACAAATATAATCTATATCATATTTTTTTAAAATTTCTAATAAATTTTTTCTATTAGATATTTCAGTTTTTAACTTATTTTCTTTTGCTCTTATGAGGCCGTATGCATCTTTATCGCTACTAACTACAACACTTATCTGGGCATTAAGTTTTTTATTTTTTATTGCGTCAATTATTGCCTGTAGATTTGAGCCAGTTCCTGCGTTGGAGATTAATACTGCAAGATACTTCATTAACAATTAAAATTTATTTGTCTGGCTTTTTTACCAATATCAATCGGGTATTCTCCAGTAAAACAAGCTGTACATAAATTATCCTCTGGAATTCCAATTGCTTTTAAGAGCCCTTCATATGACAGGAAATATAAAGAGTCTGCTCCGGTAAATTTTTTAATCTCTGGAATACTCATATTTGCTCCGATCAAATGTTTTTGGGTTGGTGTATCAATTCCATAGAAGTCGGGATATTTCACAGGAGGAGAAGAAGATATTAGATGAACTTTTTTTGCTCCGTTTCTTTTTAACATCGACACTAATTTTTTTGATGTTGTCCCTCTAACTATCGAGTCATCGATCACAACGACTGTTTTTCCTTTTATTGTTTCTCCAATGGGATTATGTTTCATCTCAACTCCCCTTTCTCTCAAATGCTGATCAGGCATAATAAAAGTACGTCCGATATACCTATTTTTTGTAAGCGCAAACTCTAAGGGGATTTTTAACTTAGATGCATAACCGATTGCTGCAGGAACAGATGAATCTGGAACTGGAATTACCATATCTGCTTTTATAGGATTTTCTTTAGCGAGTTGGATACCCATATTTTTTCTTACCTCATATACGCTTTTTCCCATTAAATAGCTATCAGGTCTTGCGAAATAAACAAATTCAAAAATATCTAATTTAGGATTAGATTTTTCTAATTGATATGATTTCATTCCTTTTGAATCAACTACTACCATTTCCCCAGGCTTAATATCTCTTAAATAAATTCCATCTACAGTGTCTATTGCACAAGTTTCTGAAGAGAATACATACCCTCCCCCCAATCTTCCGATTGAAAGTGGTCTAATTCCATATGAATCTCTAACTGCTACAATCTTATCTTTAGTCATAACTAAAAGACAAAAAGCGCCCTTGAACATTGGAAAAGATTTTTTGATTGCCTCTTCAATTGATCCGGTTTTTACTAAAAAATATCTTATTACCTGGTGCATTAACTCCGAATCATTTAATCCATCAGTATAAAATCCCTGCTCTTTAAGGAATTTAGATAGATTATCTGTAACCGGTAGATTTCCGTTATGTGCTAAAACTAACACATCATCAGGACCCCTTCGCGAGGTAACAGGCTGGATATGTGTATCGTGAACTCCTCCAGAAGTAGCATATCTGTTATGCCCAATTGCCATATGTCCCTTTAATTCTTTGAAATTTTCCTCACTATAAACCTGAGCAACTAATCCCTGTGCCTTATGTGTTCTGAGTTGCTTTCCATTGGATGCGGAAATTCCCGAGCTCTCTTGCCCCCTATGTTGAAGCGTGTAAAGTCCGAAGTAAGTTAATCTTGCAGCCTGAAGTCCCTTTCTACCGTATATGCCAAAAAGTGCACACTTTTCGTTAATCTTGTCTGGATCTTTTAAAGTCATCAGCTAGATTTGAATTTTTATGTTTTTAATCGGAACGTTTTCTTTCTCTAGTCTTCTACCAGTGATCTTTTTATATATTTGAATATAACGGTTACTTACCTGATTTGCAAGTGTTGTCGGCATTTTTGGTGGTTTTCCATCTCCCTTGTATCCTCTTTTTGCATACCAAAGTCTTAAAAATTCCTTATCAAAATTTTCCGGCTCTAAATCTTTTTTAATTCGCTCTTTATATGTTTTTTTAATCCAAAACCTAGATGAATCAGGTGTATGAATTTCATCTATTAAAAGTAGTTTCCCATTTGAATCTAAGCCAAACTCATATTTTGTATCTACTAAAATAATCCCGGCTTTTCCGCAAATATATGACCCTCTTTCAAACAATTCCAATGCTGCTTTTTTCATCTGTCTCCAAATCGCAGGAGTTACTATTTTTCGATCAATTATTTCTTTCTCCGTTAGCCGCTCATCATGTCCGCTTTCAGCTTTTGTTGTAGGAGTTATGATTGGTATTTTTAATTTTTGATTTTTCTTAAGTCCATCCGGGAATTTAATTCCGTATATAACTCTTTCACCTTTTTGATAACTTCCCCAAATCGAGGTATTAGTTACCCCACTAATATAACCTCTTACAACCATTTCAATTGGAATAAGTTTCACATTTTTAACAACACTAACATTTGGGTGGGGAACAGAAATAAGATGATTCGGAATAATATCCTTTGTCTTATCAAACCAAAAAGCTGCTAGCTGATTTAAAACTGCACCCTTTTTGGGTATAAATCCAAGAATCACATCAAATGCAGAAATTCTATCAGTTGTTATTAAAATTCTTTTTTCTCCTACTATGTAACAGTCTCTAACTTTCCCCTGGTATTTTTTCCCGTACCCTTTTAGATCTACAGATTTAATCAATCCATTTTTATTTTTTTGGGAACTTTTTTTAACTTCACCTAAATACATTTCCAGTGGACATGTTAAATAAGCATCGCCAAAAATATCCCGATTATTTTTTAAATTATCTCTAAGCTCTTTTACGCTAAACCACTTAGATTCTACAGACTCGTGATTTAGTTTTATTTTTTTATCCCATTTTATCTTGTAAATTATAAAATAGTGATTTTCACGTCTACCCAAAATCTTACGATTAAAAATAATCTTTCCTAAATATTCATATTCGAAATTTTTGATTCCCAGTTCTTCAAGTGCTTCCCTCTTTAACGCCTCTTCATCGGATTCATTTGATCTTACGTGCCCACCCACTGGAGAAACAAACTTGCCAGCATCTTGTCTATCAGGAGCCTGTTTTACTAATAAGTAATTTCCTTTTGAATCTACTACTTCTGCAATTACAGTCTTATGTAGTAATCCTTTTTCATGAGCGTCTTTTTTCGTGGTTTTATAAAGAGTTTTTAAATGCTTATCTACAATGTTAACTTTTTCGTTTTGACTATTATTTTTCATCTAAATATTTTTTATACCCAATTTTTTCAAGTTTTGTAAATTTCCTAGACACTTCTTTTTCTAATTCTTTTTTATAATCAGAAACTTTATTTAATATCTTTTTATTATTAACCCCAATTATACTGGCTGCTAAAATTCCTGCGTTTTTTGCACCATTTACTGCAACTGTCGCAACGGGAATCCCGGGTGGCATTTGAACGATAGACATTAATGAATCTAATCCTTCAAATGACCTTCCTTTAACTGGGACGCCTATAACCGGAAGAGGCGTCAAAGACGCTACCATTCCTGGCAAGTGCGCTGATCCTCCCGCGCCTGCAATAATAACTTTAAAGCCTCTTTTTTCTGCTGATTTTGCGAAATTAAATAATCTTTCTGGAGTTCTATGCGCTGAAACAATTGTAAGCTCAAATGAAATATTAAATAATTCAAGAATTTCTGCTGCTTCTTTCATAACAGGTAAATCAGAATCAGAACCCATAACTATGGCAACATCTTTTTTCATATAGTTAATGCCTTTCTTGCTTTATTAACCTTCCTTAAATTCACTTCAAGTGAGTCCCCTACCACTGTGATATGCCCCATTTTTCTTCCAGCCCTTGAATCTTTTTTTCCATAAAGGTGATACGAAACTCCAGGAATTTTTAAAGCTTTTTCAATTCCTTTTGGATATCCTGATCCCTCTTTTTCTCCCAAAATATTTTTCATCACTGCAGACTTAACAATTAAATCAGTGGAACCAAGCGGCAATCCTGTAATTGCTCTGATATGTTGCTCAAACTGAGAGGTTACCGAAGCTTCAATAGTATAATGTCCGGAGTTGTGAACTCGAGGTGCAATTTCATTGATCAATACTTTTTCACCTTTTAATAAAAACATCTCAATTCCAAATACGCCTGCGCCCTTTAATTTATTAACAGTTTTTTTTGCAATTCTCTCAGCATTCTTAGAAGCTAATCTTGAAATTTTCGCTGGCGCTATAACAGTATCACAAACATTATTAATATGAATTGTCTCTACAACTGGATAGGTTTTAATTTCTCCTTTTACACTTTTTGCAACCATTACCGCAAGCTCTTTAGTAAAGGGAACAAATTTTTCCACATAAAGATTCCTTCCTGAAAGTTTTTCAACTCCCTTTTCAATATCAGTTACTTTTTTAATTACGTAATTCCCTTTCCCATCATATGCGTCCTCACGAGCTTTCAATAAAATGGGTAATCCAAATTTCTTAATTGCTTTTTCAATATCTTCCTTGGAGCTTACGGAAATAAAATCTGCGGTAGGAATCTTATTTTTTTTGAGAAATTCTTTTTGTTTTAATTTGTCCTTAATAATAGTAATTGTTGCTGGTTTTGGATGAACTTCTTTGCCAGTCTTTTCAATCTCTAATAAAACCTCATCGTTAACAAATTCTGCATCCAATGTGATTACGTCAACTAATTTGGCGAGCTCCCTTGTAACTTTTTCGTCTTTGTACCCACCTATTAACTGTTTATCTGCAATTTGACCAGCGGGGCTTTCGGGGGTAGGATCCGTAACAATAACAGTAAATCCCATTTTCTTGGCAGCTTGCGTCATCATTTTTCCTAATTGTCCACCGCCCACTATGCCAATAACTGCGGGATAAATCATTATGCTTTTGATTTTATTTATTTTATCAATAATGTCAATGGGCTATCTTAACAACCCAATCACAATTCCCATTCCGAGAAGAGATGCAAGCTGATAACCAGTATTAATTGCAAAAAGCTTAAATGGTTTTTTACCGAACAAAACATCTGTTGCCTGCACCGGCATCATAAATCCCAACCACATCCAAAAAGCACTCGTTATTCCAGTCATAACAGGGGAATAATTAAAATATGCTATAGACATAGTTATCACATGGTACAAGACAAATGATGTCACTAAGGCTAATACTGCACTGGTTCCATAGAGTTTCCCCATCTCACTTCCCGATGGCCTAACATCATCCTTTGAGTAACCCATTAACTTCATCCAGGGTTTTGCGATAACAGGATTCATGTAATAAACAAATCCAATAACCATTGATACAATTACTGCTGCTATTAAAGCTAAGTAGTTTACTTCAATCATTTATTATTCACCCCCTCTCTATTCTGATTCAAACAGTTATTTAATACAGTTGCAATATGTTACTTTTTGAAAAACTAGCTCAAACATTACCAACTTCCTCCTCCGCCTCCCCCACCTCCACCGCCCGATGAACCTCCGGAAAAACCTGATGAAGAACTTGGAGCTGAGGTAGTCATATTTGCGCTCATTCCCGAAGAGAATGATGCATAAGATTTATAAAAACCTCCTGAATATCCATGATACCATGCTGGATTATAATCTGGTTTTATAATTTTTAGTTGCTCCATAAATTTATCAATATATCCTAGAGCCATTGCATATGGAATCATTGCTTCCACGGTATAAAATTTTTCTGCTTGCCATTTATAATTTCTATCCATCGATTTTAGAAATAATTTTAACCCATCGATCTTATGATCAAGCTCATCTCCTAAAATAGTTCTACCAATAAGCTTTCTTGAAAGATAAATTAGTATAATGCCCAAAATAATATTTGATGTAAAAACTGCCATAAAACCAAAAACCAGTAAAAAACCTCTTTGAACTTTTGGATTTTTAATAAAATATTTCTTTTCAACAAGAGACGCAAATACACTTTTTTCCATATCCGCGTACGTTTTATAGAAATCTTTTTTTAGTGTATCTGCATCCACTTCATTCCCGTTCTCAAACAAACGATCGTATAAATTTTCTTCAAATTTCGTGAGACTATTATCTTTTTCTTTAAGTTTTATAATTTTTTGCATCACTTTATCTGGTGCTAAAGCTTTCTTATTCTTTACTTCTTCTAGTTTTATATATTTTCTAATCGCCAAATCAAAAAGTGTCGCTACCACATCATCTCGCTCAAGCCTTGCAGTATCAATTGTTCCTACTAACGCTGGTGCAATTCTTTTTCCAGATTCATCTTTTGGAATTTCAAAATTAACAGTTGGTTTTCCAAATCTCTTTTTGTTTTTTGTTTTTTGATACCAGGAAAAAATTACTGCTGGAATAAATAGATTTATAAATAGATAAATAATCAGTATGTTTTCAAGGATGAACTCTAATAATTTTTCTCCGTTACTTTTTGGTAACTCTTTCAGAAGTATACTTTTAGGAAATGTATTAACCGGGAATCCATAAACTACCGTCAGACCTTCTTCTGGATTCAATCTTGAAGTAGTAGTAACAGGATTATAAACGTTTATTGGGAATCTACAGAACTGTGCGCTTAAAGTAGTGTCTCTAGTAAAACATGCTACGCTGTCAGTTTTAACTCCAAAATCAGTTGTTAAATTTACAGATGCTTTTTCAATTGGAATTAACCAATCATTTCCAGTCACATTCCAATAAATCTCATCATGTGTTTCATAGTTACTTCCAATCCCATTTTCTACAGTGTAAGAAATTTCATACGTGTGTTTTCCTGTTATTTCTTTATTTGCGTTTCCAATTTTAAAATATATTTGTTCGGGAGTTTTAGTGGTTTCAAACTTTTCTTTCCCGCCGTTTCTCTCAACTTTTACATTATCAATCTTAATTATTCTATATAAATCCCCTACTTTTGAATAAAGTGGAATATATCTAAAAATTCCATGTCTATTCTCATATTCAAAATCATATTTTATAGTCTCTGTAACATCCATTACGCCATTTTTATGCGCGACGATATCTACATCAAAAGAATCAATTTTTTCAGCATATGCACCTGTTCTAAATGTAAGGAAGACAAACAATGAAAGTAAGAGGACGAATGATTTTCGTTTCATTACCCAAATTATACATTAGATTTATGTATAATCTAAGGATGATCTTTTGACAGGCTCAAGATCTATAACGAGCGACATCTGACTATGAAATTAATTTGTTTAAATCTGTGGGGCGGGACACTCCTAGATGAAGTTCTTAATTTTATAAAACATAACAGTAATGATACCGATATATTTTGTTTTCAAGAAGCTTACTCTTCAACAGAAGACATAAGAACCCCAAGTGAATACCAATCAAACCTTGTTGAAAAAATTCAAGAGATATTACCAGAATTTTCATATCACTTTTCACCTCAATTTCATGGCAGAGATTTTCATTTTCCACTAGACTATCCGATATCTCAGGGCGTTGTTACATTTTGGAAAAAATCAATTCAAGAAAAAGATAAAGGCGAAATTTTTATTTTTGGCGAAGAAAATAAATTCGAGGAGCTTCCAGGAAAAAACCAAATTATTCCATCTCGAAATATGCAGTTCGTGGAATTTGATAATTTCTTAATTACAAACCTTCATGGATATTGGGCGCCATTACCCAAATATGATACCCCGCAAAGAATTAGACAATCAGAATTAATATTAGAATTCTTTAAAAAATATGAAAAGCCAAAAATTTTAGTTGGTGATTTTAATTTAGGAATAAATACCCGCTCTATTCTTATGCTTGAAGAAGCAGGATTTAATAATCTTGTTAAAGAAGTAAATGCGCCAACTACCAGAAGCTCTTTATATGACATTAAATGGAGGAAAAATGATAAATTTGCAGACTATATATTTACTAATGGTATTAATATTAAAAATTTTGAAGTTATGAAAGATGAAATATCTGATCATCTTCCCCTATTGTTAGAATTTGAGGCTTAAGCTTTTCCTTCAAGATATTTAGTTCGTTCTTCTTCTGTAAATTTTTCTATTGCATATCTAAGAGCAGTTCTGCCCATTGTTTTGTAATATTTTTTTAAGAATTTTTCTTCAGTTTTTTTATCTCTATTACCAACTTCTCTCAACATCCAACCAACAGCTTTTTGAATTAAATCATTCTCGTCCGTTATTAAAACTTCCGCAACACCTAGTGCATCTTCATATTCATTATTTTTAATAAAATAAAATGTAGAGATCATGGCGATTCTTCTTTCCCAAAGATTTGTGGATCTTGCCAGTTTATAAATTACTGTCTTAGGCTTATCTGTTAAGTATGCTCCAACTATCTTATCTGCTGATGAATCTACCAAATCCCAGTTATTAACAAACTTTATATTTTTTATATAGAATTCATAAATTCTTCTCTGGAGCATTTCATCATGTTGAAATTGGTGAACTAAAATTAGAAGTGCAATAAGTCTTTCTTCGTGAATCTCACTTCTAAGAAGTTTTAATATGTCTTCAAAACCGAGATCCCGGTATTTAAGTGCTATTTTACGGCTCTCAGGAACAGGAATTCCCAAAAATACGTCCCCAAAACCATATTCGCCTTCTCCAGTCTTAAAAAAACCGGCTAAGAGTTTAGCCTTCTTTTTATTTTCCAATTTTTTAACATCTTTTTGGAGATTTAATAACATTTTGTGTGGGCTCAATTGTACTCTCATTTGAGGCTAAAGTCAACTATTTTTAAGGGTTAAACCAGATATTTAGGGTTTGCCTAATCAAACATCTTTGATAAACTAATTTAATGCCCATCTCCGGATTATCAACAAGCGAAGCTCAAAAATTATTAAAAGAATTTGGCCTCAATGAAATTCAGGAAATAAACAAAGGTTCATTTTTAGGAATCTTAATTAGGCAAATTAAGAAAAATTTCATTGTGTACCTTTTAGCAATAACTGCTATAGCCTCTCTTTTACTTGGAAAGGAATTTACCGCCTTAATTATTTTTCTTGTAATCGGCATCGTAATCGTTACCGGTTTTATTCAAGAATACAAAGCAGAAAAAGCAATTTCGGAACTTAAAAAAATGATCATGCCTGTATCCCGTGTTATTAGAGACGGAAAGGAAGATGAAATTCCATCGAGCGAAATCGTACCGGGAGACATTATTATTCTAAGAACTGGAGAAAAAGTCCCGGCTGACTGCGTTGTAATAGATGAAACGAATCTAAAAGCTAATGAGTCAATTCTTACTGGTGAAGCCACTGATATTAGAAAAACTGCAGCATTGGAAAATTCACAAAAAGACGAAAACCTTATCTTCATGGGAACTTTCATAATTGATGGTAAATGTAAAGCTAAAGTCATTCACACAGGAATGAATACTAAATTCGGTAAAATTGCTGGAATGATTTCAACTGCCGATAAACACCTGCCTCTTCAAGATAAAGTTAATAATATTTCTAAATACATGGTCGTTGTAAGTCTTTCTGCAGCGACTCTTACTGGTATTGTTTTATTTTATCGTGCTGATGCTATAAATTCAGATGTAATTGCAAGTATATTAATAATAGTTATAGCCCTCGCGGTTTCATCTTTTCCCGAAGGATTCCCCGTTGTTCTAATTACAACTCTAGCAGCTGGTGTAAATAGAATGGCGAAACAAAATGCCATTGTTAACAGAATGTCTATTATCGAAACCTTAGGAGAAACCTCAGTTATCTGCTCTGATAAGACAGGTACCCTAACTAAAGGGGAAATGACAGTCAGAAAAATTTATATTGATGGAAAAATTTTAAATGTAAGCGGCGTGGGATATGAAGCCAAAGGTGAAATTTCGAATACAGATGACTTTGATTTATCGAAAAACGAGGCTTTAAATAAGCTATTAGAGTGTTCTGTTTTATGTAACGATTCTAGTATCGAAAGGACAGGTGAAGATTCATATTATAAGATTAGCGGTTCCTCTACTGAAGGTGCACTTTTAATTCTTGGAGCAAAAATGAATATTTTTAAGGAAAATTTTGAGAATCCACGAATAGAAGAACTTCCATTTGATTCGAGAAGAAAGATGATGTCGGTTCTATATAAAGCTTCAGCTCAAGAAAATTTAGTTTACGCAAAAGGGGCTCCAGAAATGATTTTAAAATCTTGTAAATATATTCTGCTTGATTCTAAAATTGTTGAATTAACAGAAAATAAAAGAAGAGAAATTTTAGAAGCAAATAAATCCCTTAATTCGGGTGCATTAAGATCTTTAGCATTTGCTTATAAACCGAATAAATCAAACTCCTACAAAGAAAATGACCTCATATTTTTAGGAATTACAGGAATGGAAGACCCTCCAAGAGAAGAAGTTGAGGAAGCGATTTCCCTCTGTCTTCAAAGTGGAATAAAGGTAAAAATGATTACCGGAGACAATTCGGAAACCGCAATAGCGATTGCATCTCAAATTGGGATTCAAGGCGATTTAATAACTGGTGACGAACTTAATTCGCTTTCAGACGAAGAATTAACAAAAAAAGTGAACAGCATCGCGATCTTTGCCCGAGTAAAACCTGAAGATAAATTGCGAATAGTTAAAGCTCTTAAGGCAAATGATGAAATAGTTACAATGACTGGCGACGGTGTTAATGACGCGCCTGCATTAAAAGAAGCACACATTGGAGTTGCTATGGGAATCAATGGAACAGATGTATCAAGATCTGTTGCGGACATAACTCTTAAGGATGATAATTTTGCAACAATTGTAGCTGCAATAAAAGAAGGCAGAACTGTTTTTAATAATATCCGAAAATTCGTAACATATCAGCTTTCTTGTAATCTTGCAGATATATATATTTTATTCACTGGAATGCTTGTGGCCCCTATCCTAGGATGGTACACACCAATAATTACCGCACTACAAATATTATTTATTAATATAGTTACTGATAATATGCCTGCTATTACCCTTGGATTTAATCCTACCTCTAAAGACATTATGCGAGAAAAACCTAGAAAAAATGCGAATATAATTAATAATGAGTTTTTAAATGTAATAATTTTAAATGGTGTTTCTATGGGAATAATTACTTTTTGCGTAGCTCTTCTTTCATTCAACATTCTAGATTTAGGATCAGAAACAGCCAGAACAACAGTACTTCTAAGTATTATATTGATGCAAGTCGCAAACGCCTTTAATTTTAGATCATTCAGATTTGGCGTACTAAATAGAGGTATATTTATTAATAAATATCTTGCGGTTGCATCTGCTATTTCATTTTTTGCAACCTTACTAATTATCTATACTCCACTTAGATCAACTTTTGAAACCACTTCTCTCGGAATAGAAAGCTGGATAATTGCAATAGTCGCATCCCTCTCAATAATTGTTTTATTTGATCTTCTAAAAATAGTTAATAATAGAACTCAGGCGCTTTTACGATACGCTTCATAAATATTGACAATTAATCTATTAAAGAATATCTTGGATCAAGGTAAACCATGAAAAAGATTATTTTATTTATTGCGGTTATAATTATTGCAGTCGTTTTTGTTAACCAATATAAAAATGGTCTTATTCCAAATCAGAAAAATCCCACTGTTGTTAACAGCACTGTTAATACTGATTCTGCAAAAGCGACGCCAGAAAAAGTAGCAACTGTCGCACAGAACCTAGAGACACCGTGGTCTTTGGCATTCCTCCCCACTAATGAAATCTTATTCACTGAAAGAAATGGATCATTAAAATTAATTTCAAATAATAACATTACTACAATTGAAAAAATTTCAGATGTTTTGGAATATGGTGAAGGAGGACTTATGGGCCTAGCCCTCCATCCTAATTTTTCAAAAAATAAGTATCTTTATGTTATGTATACATATCAAGGAGATGGCAACAACACAAAAAACAGAGTTGTAAGATATAAACTCAACAACAATTCCCTATCTGAAAGAACTGTAATAATCGATAACATTCCAGGCGCCATTTACCATAATGGAGGAAGAATTAAATTTGGCCCTGATAAATTTCTATATGTGACAACTGGGGACTCTCTTGAACCATCATTAGCGCAAAACACAAATTCCCTTGCCGGAAAAATATTAAGAGTCACAGATGATGGAAAAGCCGCACCTGGAAACCCTTTAAATAATCTCGTGTATTCATACGGACACCGAAACCCTCAAGGAATTACCTGGGATTCCACAGGTAGACTTTGGGAAACTGAACATGGAAGATCAAGCCCATCAGGATATGATGAGGTGAATATCATTCTTTCAGGTAGAAATTACGGATGGCCGGAAGTTCAGGGTTCTGAATCGAGGTCTAGCATGCAATCCCCTCTTGCTCAAAGCGGAAATGAAACATGGGCACCGGGAGGAGCTGCTATTTATAAGGATTCACTTTTTTACACAGGACTTCGAGGTGAAGCTTTATATGAACTAAAAATAAATAATGGGAATGCTCTAATTACAAAACATTTTCTTAACGAATTTGGAAGAATTAGAGATGTTATCTTAGGTCCAGATAATCTTCTATACATTTCAACAAGTAACCGAGATGGTAGAGGAAATCCTAGCACCGGAGACGACCGAATCATAAAAGTAGACCCCACGCAACTTTAGTGTTTTAGAAATCTTCAAACACTTTTGCTTGACACTCAAGCAATTCGAGATTTATATTTATCATAGTTTGGTAAGAATTTTGTAAAAATGAGCACTATCCAAGACATCAATAAAACTTTTAGAGACTACGGATCATACAAATTGGCAGTAACTAATCGCACACCACGGGAAGCAAATATAACTATGCTTTTGGAAACTCCGCATTATCACACAAAACATCTTCCTCTAACGCATTCTATTCTAGAAAATATTTTACCTCAAATCTTACACAATGAATGCTTTAATGATTCAAATCTTCCTTTCAAAGAAGAAGTAAAAAACACAGAAATTGGCCATCTATTTGAACACATAATTCTAGAGTATCTATGCCAAATAAAAGTAAAAAATGGACACCGCAAAGCATCATTTACGGGAGTTACTGAGTGGGATTGGAAAAGAGACGCTAAGGGAACTTATCACATTAAAATAAAGATGAACAAAAAAGATAAAATCTTTTTTGAATCTGCTCTTAACGAAAGCATAAATCTCTTAAATAAGATTTTAATTGGCACTAGCTCTGTTTCCAGTTCTATTAATTAATAAACAAACCGCCATTTATAGCGGTTTGTTTATATGCCTTGAATTTAATGCCCCTACTCTTCTGTACTCATGTCATCATTTGACTGATTCATGTCTGTACCAATTTGAGTATCTTCCTGAGTAGTATCATCACTAGATGCAATTCCCCCTGCTATTCCCTGATCCACTTCACCAGAATCATCTTGATTAATATCTGACTGATTTTGACCAGAGCTTTGATTTCTTTTTGGTTCTTCCATTATTCTTCACCCCCTCTCAATTATGCTAACTATAAAGTCTGGGGGTGTGAATTTTGCTAAGGAAAAGTAATAGAAGTGAAAGAATTATTTTTTAATAGGAAG
>CAYORA010000006.1:19402-30523 GCA_964406285.1 uncultured Gammaproteobacteria bacterium | reverse complement strand
CCCAAGTTTATTTTTTGACCTCTCAGGCTTCGAACATAGATCAATTTTTGAAGTAGAAAATGTTTGGGAAGTTCTTCCGAAAATTTCAGAATTTATTAAAGAACATTCTTCTCAAAACGTAACCCTGGGGGAGGGGACAGTGGTTGAAGATGGTGCTTTTATTAAAGGCCCTGCAATAATTGGAAAAAATTGCTTTATTGCACATAACGCATATATTAGGGAAAACGTAATAATAGGTGATAATGTAAAAATTGGTCATAGCGTAGAGGTTAAAAACTCTATAATTCTAAATAATACAAATGTTGCGCATTTTAATTACCTAGGAGACAGCATTCTAGGAAATAATATAAATTTTGCCGGAGGTGCAATTACCGCAAATTTTAGACTAGACGGAGCAACAATTAAAATAAAACATAATGGCGAAGAAATAGAAACCGGTCTCCCAAAGATTGGAGCAATCATTGGCGATTCATCAAAAATCGGAGTGAGTTCTGTATTAAATCCAGGAACCATTCTTTCAAAAAATACAAAAATTTTTCCTTTAACTAGCGTTATTGGAGTTCATTTAAGCGAAGAAACAATTAAATGAAAGGCAAAATACTCCTCTTTGATATCGACGAAACTATTTTTAATCCTGGATCTTTTCTAGATAATTTTTACAGTGAGATCGTAAATAATTTTAATTTATCTGATAAAGATTTAGTTAAAATTAAAAATATCTATACTCAAATTAAAGATGAGTATGGATATTTCTCTCCCACAGATTTTCTAGAAAAAATTATTGAAAACCATCCTGAGATCGATAGGTTTTCTTTAGAAAAAGTCTTCTGGAATATTGATTTATTTAATAAAAACGTGTATAAAGACGCTTCAGTCATCAAGGATCTTGGAAGAATAGGAAATATTGGAATTTTCTCAAAAGGAGAAGAAAGTTTTCAAAAACAAAAAATATCTTTCCTTTCAGATACAGTTGAACCAGATGACATACATGTTTTTAAAAATAAACTTGATAAGATTAGCGAGATCCTGGATATTTATCAAGATTTAAATATTTATTTTATCGATAATGAATTAGAAGTTTTAGAGTCAATTAGGAAATTAAATCCGGATGCAAACTTAATTTTAATTGACCGAAAAAATGAATACGAAAATTCAGATATAATTAAAATCAAAGATTTAACTGAATTAAAAAGTTTAATCTATGACTAAAATACCTAAAGTCGTTACAATCGGGGGAGGGACAGGAAGTTATGTCGCCCTTGAAGGACTTAAAAAATACAACTTTAAATTAACAGCTATCGTTACCATGATGGATAGCGGCGGATCTAGTGGAAAATTAAGAGACGAACTTGGTGTCCTTCCTCCTGGAGACATAAGACAATGCCTAGTCGCTCTTTCTGAATCTTCTAAATTAATGCGGGATATGTTTAATTACAGATTCGAAGAGGGCGGACTTAAAGGACATAGCTTTGGAAACATTTTTCTTTCAACTCTAGAAAAAAATACAGGAAGCATGAAAAAAGCTATTTCTGAAGTAGGTAAAATTCTGAGGATTAAAGGAAATGTGGTCCCAATAACATTCACAAAAGACACAAATCTCTGCGTAGATCTTGAAGATGGAACCACAATAGTTGGAGAAACGCATATTGATGTTTTGGAAAAAATGCAAAAAAGAGCTGGAATCGTAAAAGCATATCTAAAACCGGAAGCGCAGTTAAACGAAGACGCAAAAAAAGCAATTGAAAAAGCAGATTATATCCTAATTGGCCCCGGTGATCTTTATACAAGCATTATTCCTAATCTACTGGTAACTGGTGTTTCTGAAGTAATAAAAAATTCGAAAGCTAAAAAAATATTCGTTATGAATCTTATGACCAAATATGGTCAAACAACTAACTATACTGCAAAAGATCATCTTGAGAATCTTGAAAAATATTTAGGAAAAGGGGTAGTGGATTTTATATTAATTAACTCAAGAATGCCAAGAGGTGCAACCCTAGAATGGTACGAAGATTTTGGTGAAAATCCTGTAGAAGATGATTTGGATGACTCTAAATACATTGTGATAAGAAAAAATTTAATTAAGGATGTTATCATTAAGGCAGAAAAGGGAGATGCCTTAAGACGAGGAATTATTAGACATGATCCTGAAAAACTATCCAGAGAAATTTCCGAAATTATTAATGGACAAAAAAACTGAATTTAATTGGTTAAAAAATCTCTCGATCGGATTTACAATCGTTTCAGTTGGGATCTCGATTGCAGTTATTTTATTTATTCTCTCAAGCTAAACTTTAAAAAACTTTCCTACTAAAAGCCCCATTAATGTCGCAGCTCCTCCAAGAATTAAAATTTCCATTGCAGATTTTAAAGGATTAACTTTTACAATATGTGCCTTAAATAGGCCTAATACGAAAAGCCCCGCCAATGCAAAGGCAATACTTAAAGATGCTGCTAAAGGCAGCTTTAAAATAATAATAGGAGTTAACACAACAAGCCCCCCGAGGAAATATGATAACGCCATTAATCCTCCCCCGACGACCAAACTGTCTGTATGCTTCCCTGTTTTATCCATTTGATGCACGGACTTCTCGCTCATATATTGACCTGCACCCATAGAAAGGGATTCAACAGTTATTGTTACAACTCCAGCTAAGATAACCAATTCTTTGTTTTGAGTCCCAGCAGCAACTCCGGCAATCACGCCTGTGGTTGAAACTAAAGAGTCCTGAAAACCAAAGATGATACTCCTTAGATAGTCTTCGTGAATGTTGGAAAGCATACTCATATTCCTTTATTCTATCAAATTGACATTGGATCTTGCTTGCATCATAATTTCCATATGGCAAAGCCTCGAAAAACATATGGGAAAAGGCCGATCTGGCACTGGATCATTTTCTATCTTATTATTGGCGGGATAATCTATGGACTATTATACTACTCGGGAGTAATTAATTTTGGAATCAGCAACACGGAATACAACTCCGACTACTCCACAAACTCCTCTGACTATAACTACCTAGAATAAAATAAAAAACACTTTCTATAAATACGAAAAGGAAGTATAATCAATCCATAAATGTCGTTTTTAAAAAAGAACTTATTGCAATTTTCATTAGTAATCGCCTTAACATCCACCTTAGGCAGTTTATATTTTAGCGAAATACTAAAACTTCCTCCATGCTTATTGTGCTGGTATCAAAGGATATTTATGTATCCTTTAGTTGTTATTTTCGCAGTTGGTATTTGGAAGAAAGATAAAAATATTACATACTTTGCTTTACCACTCAGCATAATTGGCCTCATAATTGCTGCTTATCATAATCTTCTTTATTATAAAATAATCCCTGAAAGCCTGGCTCCTTGCACATTAGGAATATCATGCACAACAAAGCAAATCGAGTGGATAGGATTCATCACAATTCCTTTCCTCTCTTTATTAGCATTTATTGCTATAACCCTTCTTGTGTTGTTATTTAAAAGATATTCTACTGCCAAATAAAAATGAGACTTGATAAGAGTTTTTTATTTGTATTTGTAATCTCTATTTTTCCTCTCCTAAATTTACTAACTCCCGGGCTACTAGTTAGCCACGATGCTTGGCTTCACGGTGGAAGAATTGCAAGCTTTTACCAAAGCCTATCAGATGGGATTGTAATTCCTCGCTGGGCAGGCAATCTCAACCTTGGTTTTGGAAATCCAATTCATATGTTTGTATATCCATTGCCTTCTTACGTCGGTTCATTTTTTCATTTTTTGGGATTAGGCATTTCAGACTCTATCAAAACGATGCTTGCAGCTTCATATATTTTAAGTGGAATAATTATGTATATTTGGATCAAAGAATTCTTGGGAAAGAATGCAGCAGTTGTTGCGTCCGTTTTATATCTATTTGCGCCATATAGGTTTATAGATTTGTATGTTCGGGGAGCACTAGGGGAACACATTGCGTTTTTATTTATGCCCTTAGTTTGCCTGTCTATTCTTAAAATTAATAATTTGAAAAAAATTAACTTTAGAAAACTATTAGCTGGATCCATCGCTGTTTCTTTTTCATTCGCATTTTTGATTTTATCCCACAATACAATAAGTCTTATTTTTATTCCCTTTATTATTTTTTATACACTTTTTCTTTTTTACCAAAATAGATCAAAAAGAAATTTACTATTAACAGTCTTTTCTTTGAGCTACGGAACCCTTCTAAGTTCCTTCTTTTGGTTCCCAGCTTTTTTCGAAGGAAAATATACTCTTAGGGATATCGTCACTGCAGGAGAATATGCAAAACATTTTGTAAACCCACCTACATTAATATATAGCCCTTGGACCTTTGGAGGATCAACCTTTTTTAGTAATCAATTAGGAATTGCACACATATTATTGTTCACAACATCTTTGTTTGTTTTTAAAAAAATGTTAAACAAAAACAACAAGGAAAAATTACTTTACATTGGAACCGTTATAATTTTATTTACAAGCATTTTTTTAATGCTAAAGGAATCGAATTTTATTTGGCAAATACTAACAACTCTTCCAAAAATACAATTCCCCTGGAGATTTCTAGCAATTACAGTATTCTGCCTATCTTTAATTGGTGGACTCGTAGTCTCAAAAATTAACAACAGGCTTATTTTATTTTTAATAATTATTTTTACGATTGCACCAACAATAGCCTATTGGCACGCAAAAGATTATGATACATCTTTTAACGATGCTTATTTTAAAAATGAATTCAGGGGGACTACTGACACCGGAGAGGTTTCGCCAATCTGGTCAATTAGATTTATGGAAAAAGAAGCAATAGCTCCAATTGAAATAATCGACGGAAAAGCAGCAGTTGTGACTTCAGAACGAAAATCAAATTATCACAATTATGTAATTAAAAATGATGAAAAAATAAGAGTAAAGGAAAATACACTGTATTTTCCTGGATGGAAGGTATATGACAATGGAAATTTAATTTCTGATGTTGAGTTTCAAGACCCCAAAAATAGAGGATTAATTACTTTCTATCTAGAGAAGGGGATGCATAA
Organism: uncultured Gammaproteobacteria bacterium; assembly: GCA_964406285.1. GTDB lineage: Bacteria > Patescibacteriota > Microgenomatia > Levybacterales > UBA12049 > 2-01-FULL-39-10-A. Next base: position 25,493 of record CAYORA010000006.1, on the reverse strand, counting down.
TATAGAAATAAAATTTGAGGATACAAAACTTCGAAAATTTGCTAATTACGTAACTTTTATTTCTCTAATTCCAATTCTTATCTCATTATTCTATCTAGCATTAACTCTTAGAATTAAACTGAGATGAAGAAAATTTTTCCATTTCTTGTAATTATTTTTGTTTGGTTATTTTTTTCTAAACCGTTTTTTTTTGAAAATAAAATTCCCTATCCAACATCATATCAACTGAATGCACTTTCTCTATGGAATAACAACGATGATTATTTAGGGCCTATTAAAAATCCCGCAATGCCTGACGTAGTTGTGCAAATAATGCCATGGCGACATTTTACCATTGAGTCATGGAAGGAGCTATCTATCCCCTTATGGAACCCGTATAGCTTTTCAGGTACTCCACATTTGGCAAATTATCAATCAGCTGCTTTCTCAATAACTAATTTATTTTTCTTCATTTTTGATTTTAACAACGCCTGGAGCTTATCAATCTTAATCCAACCCCTATTTGCGGGAATCTTCATGTATCTTTTTATAAGAAGCCTAAAACTTAGTGCATGGGCAAGTACAACTGCGTCCATATCATTTATGTTCTCTGGTTTTATTACGACATGGATGAGCTGGGGAACACTGTCGCTAGCAATCTCTTTTTTACCAATTGCTCTTTTCTCGATAGAAAAATATTTCGAAACGAGAAAACCCACCTATCTCCTACTTCTATTTTTGTCGATTCCGTTTTCATTCTTTAGCGGACATTTCCAAACCAGCTTATACTTCTTATCTTTTACTTTTGCTTATTTAATACTTAAGCTACTACAAACTAGAAATAAAAAAGACTTTATAACCTCACTGTTATTTATATTTCTTGGAGTCTTAGCAACTTCTATTCAAATTATCCCTTCAATTGAGCTTTATTTAAATGCTCCCAGGAGCAATTCTTTTGAAATAATAAATGCTATTCCTTTTTATCAACTCGCTACAATCCTGTCTCCTGATTTCTTTGGGAATCCCGTAACAAGAAATAATTTTCTTGGTCACTATATTGAATGGAATATGTTTGCAGGATCTGCTACCTTTCTTATTTCTTTGTATGCTTTTGGTATTAGATCAAAGACTACGTTATTTTTTATAATAATGACTGCAGCTTCACTTCTTCTTTCTCTAGACTCGCCAATAATAAACGCTTTTGTAAATCTTAAAATTCCCGTTCTTTCCAGCTCATCATTAAGCAGAATTCTTTGCATATTTTCTTTTTCAATATCTGTCTTAGCTGCTTATGGAATTGATCAAATTAAAAAAGATTTAGAAAACAAAAAACTTAAAAAAATTTTTATATGGATGTTTTCAATATTAATACTGTTTTCTATTTTATGGATTTACGTATTTGGAAAATTTATTAATCCAGAATTTATCTTAATCGCAAAAAGAAATCTAATACTCCCAACAATACTGACCTTTAGTTTAATATTTTCCGTAGTAGTTGGATTAAGAAAAGAATTTATAAAAATTGGACTCCTAATAATTCTTACTTTAGTTATTTTCGATATGCTTAGGTTCTCAACTAAGTGGCAGCCATTCGAATCAAAAGAGCTTGCCTACTTCAAAACTCCGATAACAGAAAGGTTAACAGAATTAGACAAAGAATTTAGAATTTTTACTCCTTTTGGAGAAGAAGGTAGCACCTATTTTAATTTTCAAACTGCTGAAGGCTATGATCCTCTTTATATAGGTAGTTTTGGAGAGTTTGTAAAATCTATAAATAACGGAAAACTACAAGAAGCTGATCGGCTCGGAGCATATATTCCTGAAGAAGGAAAATATTTCCCTAAAGCAATAGACTTTCTAGGAATCAGATATATTGTTCAAAAAAAATCAGACCTTGGAAAACCCTGGGCGTTTCAATTTAATAATTACAGCGATAAAAAATTTAATTTAATTTATGAAGATAAAGATTTTCAAATATTTGAAAATCTTGAAGTACTACCAAAAGCATTTTTAGTAGGGGACTATACTGTAGAGGCGAACAAACAAGAAGTATTGGATAAGATCTACTCTGATGATTTTAATTTTAGAAATAATGTAATCCTAGAAAAAGATCCAAAAGTAAAAGTGGGGGAGGGAAATATAAATGAAGTCGAATTAATTAACTATTCCCTAAATAAAATTTTACTAAAGACCCGTTCGGACACTGAAAAAATATTAGTTATTTCGGATAATTTTTATCCAGGATGGATTGCAAAAATAAATAAAAAAAACACTGAAATTATTAGAGCGAATTATACATTTAGAGCCGTCCCTATTCCTAAAGGAAATAATGAAATTGAAATTATATATCAACCTAGATCATTTAAGACCGGCTTTATAATTTCATCTATTTCAACTTCACTTGCAATTATGATATTTATCATATGGTGGTATAATCAAAACACATGGACACTGCGCAAGAAAACTGCGAAATCTGTTACAAAATTATCTGCAAAAAATGCAGTTGGGAAGCAGATGAAAATGCCGCAAAAGAAATAGCAAAAGGAAATTTAAAAAATTGCCCAGTCTGCAACTGGAGCCCAAATTAAAATGGTAAAAGAACTTACTCCAAAACAACTAGCACAGAGGATGGACCTAGAAGCATCACTACCTAAACGGGTCTTAAACACCACAGCTGGTAAATCACAAAGAATTGTAAGACCTGCTCATTTAGGAGCCGTGCCTTTACCAATGGGATTAGTCGAAGTAAGCGACGAACCAGCACCAAAATACCCACCTGTGGAGTTTGATTTTGACCCTGAAACCCAACAAATTCGACAAGTGCCTCAATTTACCGCACATTTTTCTCACCCATTTCACATGCCTGAAAGCAGAATTATAGGCTACAGTCTTTATCCTCATTCTGTGTTGAGAGAAAAGGGGAAAGCTGTCCGTCCATCAGGAAATAATGACGATGGCAGACGGATTTTGATCCCTTCATTTCATGCTACACTTTTACCACGTGACTTAGAACATATGCCTAATAGTCCATCTTTTTGGTATGCGAAAAATGGTCGCGAGACTATTAAGTACAATCCTGATAAAGACGAACTTTACCTAGACAGCGGAAGAAGATTACCTCGATAAACCCTGAAATACAAAAAACTTAATGTGAATACCGGGAAACATTAAGTCAGCAAATCCGGAACAAATTTATCAATATTTATGTAAATTATTTGAAATTGCGCGAAAATCCTATGCGCAATCTCTTCTCCAATTATCATTGTGCGACGCGATATAATCGTGAAAATAATACGTGAAATTTTATGTTTTCATAATAATTTTTTGTGTAAATAGTTTTAAATTTATAAAATGCTTGCTCTCTCCCCTTCCCTATGATATTCTGTTTTATCTATGTGGAACACCATCCCCTCCGATGAAATAATTCAAAAAACAATTGACGCATTAAAAAACAATGGCATTTCTGCCTTAGTCGTCCCCTCTTCTGATGAGGCTAAAAAGAAGGTTTTAGAGCTAATTCCTGAAGGATCGGAGGTCATGACAGCAACATCCACAACCCTTAACCAAATTGGACTTACAGAAGAATTAAACGATTCCGGTAAATACAAATCTACTAAAAGCGAGCTTAAAGAATTAAACAGAGAAACTGATCACAGACAAATGCAAAGAATAGGTGCGGCTCCAGAATTTATCGCTGGAAGCGTACATGCAGTTTCGCAAGATGGAAAAGTATTTGTTGCATCAAATACAGGCAGCCAAATGCCTGGATATGTATACGGGGCAGACAAAGTAATATGGGTTGTCAGTGCAAAGAAAATTGTCGCAAATCAGGAAGACGCTCTTAAAAGAATATATGATCATGTCCTACCACTTGAATCAGCAAGAGCAAGAGAGGCTTATAAAGCATATGGAGTTTCCGGCAGTAATGTTTCAAAGCTTTTGATATTTAATAAAGAAGTAAATCCGGAAAGAATAACTCTAATATTTGTTAAAGAAGATTTAGGATTTTAACCAAGATAATCCTTAAGCTTATTTCCTCGAGAAGGATGTCTTAATTTTCTAAGTGACTTTGCCTCAATCTGTCTAATTCTTTCTCGTGTTACTGCAAACATTTTTCCTACTTCCTCAAGAGTCTTTGGACGTCCATCTTTTAATCCAAATCTTTCCTCCAAAACTCTTCTCTCTCTATCTGATAATGTTCCCAAAACTTGGTCAACTTGTTCTTTTAGAAGTTCGCGACTTGCTGAATCAAAGAGAGTTGGCGCTGCAGAATCATGAATAAAATCACCCAGACGAGAATCCTCTTCGTCACTTACCGGAGACTCAAGACTTGCCGGCTCTTGAGAAATCTTAATAATTTCAAGCGCTTTTTCTGGATCAATATCTAATACCTTAGCGACTTCTTCTGGAGTTGGTTCTCGCCCTAACTCTTGCATTAATTTTCTAGATGCTCTTAAGAATCTATTGATATTTTCAACCATATGAACTGGAATTCTGATGGTTCTTGCTTGATCTGCGATTGCACGCGTTATCGATTGACGAATCCACCAGGTAGCATAGGTCGAAAACTTAAATCCTCTTCTCCAGTCGTATTTTTCTACTGCGCGAATTAATCCTTGATTTCCCTCCTGAATTAAATCAAGAAGAGTAAGCCCACGACCTACATATTTTTTTGCAATTGAAACTACAAGGCGAAGATTTGAATTAACTAAAATTTTCTTTGCTTCCTCGTCCCCCTTCTCTACTCTTTTTGCTAAAACAATTTCCTGATCAAAATTTAAGAGTGGAATTCTACCAATTTCTTTTAAATACATTCTGACAGGGTCGCTTACTGTTCCCTCTGTTAATACAGTTAATGCTTCTAGTTCTTTTTCTAAATCCTCAATTGGCTTTTCGCCATCCTGATTTTCCGCAACCGACTCAAATACATCAATATCAGCTTTTATTAATTTATCGTAAAGAGTATCTAGATCCTCTATGTGTTCTTCTGGTTTCGGGAACATAGAAAGAATTTCTTCCTGAGTAATATATCCGCGTTTTTTTGCAGAATCCACTATATCAACTAAGATGTTAGGGGCGTTTTTTGCCATACTACTATATTCTACCACAAAATGAGCTCAAATTAAACTCAGGGCGAAACTATTTGAGAAGTTATAACGGCAATCTCCTCTTTAATTTTTTCAATTTCTTCTTCATTCTCATCTTTACCCTTTAAATCTCGACTAATTTGTTTTATTTTTTCTTTAAGTTGAATTAATTTTAATTCCTTTGCAACACGGATTACTTCCTCCTCATACTTAACGCTATCCTCAAATTTTGGAAGAGGCATTAAATAACATTTATCAAAAATTGGTAAAAGCTCCTGTGATAAATTTTTAGACGCTGATTTTAAATCAAACTCTTTTGCATTAATTACTGATAAAAACTCTGCGAATATTTTTCCTACTGATGGTAGGAAAAATTCATATTTATTTAATACATCTTTTACCTTAATCAATATCTGTTTCGGCTCTATACTTTGTACGACAAGCGCTAAAAGATACTCTTCTAGAAGCTCATGTCTATCTTGTTTTTTAATTTTTTGAAATATTTTTTCTTCTTTTTCTTGAGTTTTATTTTCAATCTGCCTCTGTAAAGAATCATACGATGTGCTAATTGCCTCGCTCAATTTTTTTAAATAATGCTCTTTTATGATTTCATTTTGGATGCTCGAAATTAACGGAAGCATCTCGTCTCCAATTTTTTTCTTGCCAATTGCAGAATCTGGATCGTTCTCAAGAGAAAACTTATCGAGCAGAAAATCATAAATCTCCCTATCGTTCTTAACTGCTTTTTTAAACTCCACTGGATTATTCTTTAACGCCTCGTCTGGATCTTTTTCGTCAGGAATAATTACAGATATCGATAAACCCCTTTTCTCAAGAACAGGAATGCTTCTTTTCATTGCTTCAATCCCTGCGCTATCCTGATCAAGACATAATGATACTTTTGGAGCAAATCTGGAGAGCAGTATTGCTTGATTTTCTGTCAACGCCGTACCCTTTAGAGCTACAGCATTCGTTATTCCTTCTTTATAAGCAGTTATAACATCAAATTCTCCTTCCATTACTAT
>CAYORA010000006.1:13074-19302 GCA_964406285.1 uncultured Gammaproteobacteria bacterium | reverse complement strand
TCTCCCCTACTGGGTGTTTTGTTAGAACAAAATGATAATAATCTGATGCAATTTTATTTATTGAATAAATTAATTCTTTCTTTGATGAAGCAAATGAATTCTCTGTAATCTTTAAAGTTATGCCAGCTTTTTTTGCAAGGATTCTAAGCGATTCTATAAATTCCAAATTCTCATATTCCATTAAGAATGAAAACGCGTCTCCACCTTTTCCGCACCCAAAACAATGCCAAATTTGTCTCTCAGGACTTACCACAAAAGATGGTGAATTTTCTGAATGAAACGGACAGACAGTTGTAAAGTTTCTGCCCATTTTTTTAAGAGGTAGATATTCAGAGATGAGTGCGACAATATCGATTTTTTCTCTTACTTGTGAGGCCTGATCCATAGGAAAACTATTGTACCACTTGGATGTTGCAAGTGCGAGAGATCTTATGTAAAATCCTAATTGGCAGATGGCAACTACTACAATTATTGGTGCCCAGTGGGGGGATGAAGGAAAAGGAAAAATCATCGATTTCCTCGCAGAAAACGCAGATCTTGTTGTAAGATTCCATGGAGGAAACAATGCAGGACACACAATCATCAATTCTTTAGGAAAATTTTCTCTTCACCTAGTTCCATCCGGAATATTCAATCCAAAAACAAAAAACCTTATCACAAATGGCGTAATTCTGGATCTTGAGGTTTTAATAAAAGAAATAGAGGACATAGAAAAAACAAAAATCAAAACTAAAGGAAGAATTTTAATTTCTCCAAGGTGTCATTTAATTATGCCTTACCATAAACTTCTCGACTCTCTCTATGAGGAGGCGAAAGGAAAAGTAAAAACCGGGACAACGGGAAGAGGGATTGGACCAACTTACGCTGACAAGGCAAGCTATAACGGGATTAGAGTTGGCGATCTTATGGATCCTAAGATGTTCTCTGAAAAATTAAAAACACAGTTATTGGTTAAAAATAAAATATTAAAAGCACTAGGAGCAAAACCTCTTTCTCAAAAAGAGATAGAAAAAAACTTTTCTATTTATAGAAAAAAAATTGCTCCATACGTCTCGGAAACTTTAGGCATATTAAATGATTCAATTGATAAAAATAAAAATATCGTTTTCGAAGGGGCACAAGGAGTATTTCTAGATAACGATTGGGGAACCTATCCTTACGTAACTGCTTCAAATGTTTTATCTGGTGGAGCAACTCACTACGCAGGAGTTGCACCACAAAAATTAAAAAATATTATCGGGGTTGCTAAGGCATATACAACCAGAGTCGGTGGAGGCCCATTCCCAACCGAACTAAATGATAAAACCGGAGAAAAAATTCGAGAAATTGGAGCAGAATTTGGAGCCACCACTGGACGCGCAAGAAGATGTGGATGGCTTGATTTAGAACTACTAAGATTTGCTTCAAAAGTTAATGGCTTTACAGCTTTTGCCATTACTAAACTTGATATCTTAGATAGTTTTTCTGAGATAAAAGTTGCAACGCATTACGAATATAGAGGTAAAAAAATTAATTATGAAGATGTTCTAGCTGATGAACTTCACAAAATAAAACCAATTTATAAAACATTCAAAGGATGGAATTCAAAAACATATGGAATTACGAGCTTTAAAAAGTTACCAAAAGAAGCACAAGATTATTTAAATTTTATAGAGAAGGAGATAAAAACTCCTATTAAATATATTTCAACTGGAAGCAAGAGAGATGAAACCATCAAAGTTTAAAAAAGAATATAAAGCTTTGATGCTTGATATTGATGGCACACTTGTCCCATACGACCACAACGCTCTCCCGTCTAAGAATATAAAAAAAGCAATTAAGAAAGCACAGAAAAAACTAACAGTTTGCTTAATCACTGGCCGCGCATACAACTATGCTGACGAGATCTTGAAATCCCTAGGAATCAATAATGGATTTATAGTTATTAATAATGGCGCAAATGTTCTTAATATTTCAACAAAAGAAATGATTTACGATTGCCCTATGGATCTTGAAGAAGCAAAAACAGTGGTAAAAGTTTTAAGGAAGAAAAAAATTCCTTTTTACGTAAAAGAGAATTATTATTTCAAATTGTCTGGAACTCCCCACTTTAAAAAAGAAAACTTCGACAATGCGTATATGATTTATACTGATGAAAACTTATCTCCTAAAAAAGTAGACAGTCTTATAGACGAACTTTCGCGTCATCCTTATTTAAATATTCACAGCTCTCGCCACAAATTTCAAAATAAGCTTGGTATAGTTGCAACTCATGTAAATGCGACAAAAGCCCAAGGTATTCTGGCTCTTGAGAAAAAATTAAAAATTAAAAAGACAGACATGATTGGCGTTGGAGACGGCTATAATGACTTCCCTCTTCTTATGGCTTGTGGATTAAAAATCGCAATGGGAAATGCAATTCCAGATCTAAAAGAAATAGCAGACTATATTGCGCCCTCCGTTGAAAATGACGGCGTTGCTGATATAATTGAAAAATTCGTTTTAAAAAATGACAAATAATTTGAATACGTTAAACTCTATATCTCCAATTGACGGAAGATACAGAAATCAAATCGAGGAGCTTTCTGAATTTTTCTCAGAATTTGGAATTATTAAATATCGAACTTTAATTGAGGTAAAATATTTGATTGCGCTTTCAAATCAAGGAATCATAAGAAAACTAAACACTCCAGAAATAAAAAGCTTAAATAGAATTGTCGATGAATTTAAAATTGAAGATGCACATAAAATAAAAAAAATTGAAGAAAAAACAAGACATGACGTAAAAGCAGTTGAGTACTTTCTTAAAGAAAAATTATCAAATTCCTCTCTCACTGACATTTTAGAATTTATTCATTTTGGATTAACCTCCGAAGATGTAAATAATTTAACTATTAGATTAATGTTAAGAGATGGGTTGGGAAAAGTAATTACTGTTAATCTTCAGACTTTAAGTGATGAAATTTTTAATTTATCAAAAAAATACAAAAATCTTCCAATGCTTGGGCGCACACATGGACAAGCTGCTATACCCACCACATTAGGAAAGGAATTTTTTGTTTTTTACGAGAGGCTTGATAAAGAAATAAAAATTTTAAAATCAGCGAAACTCTATGGAAAACTTAACGGTGCAATTGGAAACTACAGTGCTCTTAATTTTTCTTATCCCAACACTAATTGGCCAAAATTTTCAAAGGATTTCGTTGAAAGCTTTGGATTTAAGCTAAATAACTCAACAAATCAAATTGCTCCATTTGAAGATATAATTTTTATTTTTCAAACTATTCAAAGAATTAACGGCATTCTTCTAGATTTTAATCAAGATATGTGGAGATATATTTCTGATCATTGGTTTATTCAAGAAAATAAAAAAGGTGAAGTAGGCTCCTCTACCATGCCCCAAAAAATAAATCCGATTATGTTTGAAAACTCTGAGGGAAACTTAATAATTGCAAATTCCCTAGTTGATGGATTCACCTACAAGCTCCCTCTATCAAGGCTCCAAAGAGACTTATCAAATAGCACAATCTCAAGAAATTTTGGCATTGCCCTTGGATATTCTCTCCTAGCATATAAAAATTCTCTTTCTGGACTTAAGAGAGTGGAAGCAAACAGAGAAAAAATAAAAAAAGATTTAAATTCAGATTGGTCGATTCTTTCAGAAGCTATTCAAATATATCTTAAAAAACAAAAGATAAAAAATGGCTATGAAATCTTAAAAGAACTCACTCGAGGGCAAAAGATGACGCAAGAAGACTTCTTAGCACTCATTGAAAAACTCCCGCTAGATCAGCAACAGAAAGAAGAACTTAGAAAACTTACTCCGGAAAATTATATAGGCATTACTTAAAGTGCTAAGATATTTATATGCTTGCTAAGGTTAATTCCGCAGCATTAATTGGATTAAATGCAGTTCCAGTTGAAGTGGAAGTCGATATTGCCTCCCAAGGTCTTCCCTCTTTTACTATTGTTGGTCTCCCAGATAAAGCAGTTGAGGAAGCAAAAGAGAGAGTGCGCTCTGCAATTAAAAATACTGGCGCTGAATTTCCAGCAAAACGAATCACAGTTAACCTAGCCCCTGCGGATCTACCCAAAGAAGGCCCTACTTATGATCTACCTATTGCGCTCGGAATCCTACTTGCTAGTGAACAAGTAAAAACAAATATTTCAGATTTTATTTTTATGGGCGAACTTTCGCTTGAGGGGAAATTAAGACACACTTCTGGTGCTCTACCAAAAGCTATTCTTGCAAAAGAAGAAAAATACTCAACTCTTTTTCTACCCTTTGATAATGCCAAAGAGGCTGCAATTATAAAAGGATTAGAGGTAATTCCCCTAAATTCTTTACATGAATTACTAAATCATTTAACAAAAACTGCTTTAATTAAAAAACAAAAACCTACCTTAATCGATCAAATTTCAGAAGATGATTTCGAATTTGATATGAAAGACATTAAGGGCCAGGAGCAGGCAAAAAGAGCTATGGAAATCTCTGCAGCGGGTGGACACAATCTAATATTAAAAGGCCCTCCAGGCGCAGGAAAAACTCTCCTCGCTAGAACAATGCCTTCAATTTTACCAAAGCCTACCTTTGAAGAAGCAATTGAAATTACCAAAATTTATAGCATTTCAGGACTATTAGACAAAGAGTCTTTGGTTATAAAACGTCCTTTTCGCTCCCCACATCATACGACTTCCCACATAGGACTTATTGGAGGAAGCAATATTCCAAAACCGGGAGAAATTTCATTAGCACATCGGGGAGTTTTATTTTTAGATGAATTCCCTGAATTCCCAAGACAAGTCCTGGAGGCATTAAGACAACCCATGGAAGATGGATTCGTAACCATCTCAAGAGCATCAGGACGAATCACTTTTCCAGCAAAATTTATGCTTGTTGCCGCCCAGAATCCTTGTCCGTGTGGATATCTGGGTGATTCAAATCATGAATGCAAATGCACAACCTCTGAAATTTTAAGATATCAGAAAAAAATATCTGGTCCGATGCTCGATAGGATCGATATACACCTTGATGTTCCAGCAGTTAAAGTTGAAAAATTAACAGAGCAAAAAATAAACACTGGTCCTTCATCAAAAGAAATAAGAAAAAATGTTCAAATTGCTCGAGACATTCAAACAAAACGATTTAAAAAAGAAAAAATAATTTCTAATTCTGAAATGAATAGTAAATTGATTAAGAAATATTGCGAGTTACCTAGTGACTCTTTGGAAATTTTAAAAATGGCTGTTAATAAGCTAAATCTTTCAGCCAGATCTTATAACAAGATTCTAAAAGTCGGTCGTACAATTGCAGACCTCGATAAAAGTCCTAAGATCAAACCAGATCATATCGCAGAGGCTCTTCAATACAGACCAAAAACTGATAATATATAAAGTATTGGAAAATCAATTCAACTCAAATCAAACATCTAGCTATTTTAAAAGACGCTTAGCAGCAATAATTGTTTTTGCAATTTTCTTTACCATGCTAGGCCGCCACTTAACATTTCTACCTGTAATAAACTTATCCCGAGCTACTCCAGAAGATGATTTAAAAAAAGAAATTGCAGAAATCACAAAAGATAAGAAAGGCTTTTACTCATACTATTTTAAGGATCTAAAAAGTGAAAGATCATTTGGCATTTCTCAAAATCAAATAGAAACAGGTGCTTCAGTTAACAAGCTCCCAATCATTGCAGCGCTATATTATTTAGATAATCAAGGAAAAATTGACCTTGATGACCGGGTTACAATTCAAAAAGATGATGTTCAGGATTATGGTACTGGATCCATCCGCTATCAAGAAATGCCGCAAACCTATTCCTTGAAAAATCTTGCAAAACTCGCTCTTAAAAATTCAGATAACACAGCTGCTCATGTAATTTCTATTACTGTCGGCGAAGACAGGGTTCAGGAATTAGTTGATTCTTGGGGAATGACTCAAACTGACATGACAAATAATAAAACCACAGTTTATGATATGTCGCTTTTATATCAGAGAATTTATGATGGGAAAATTACAACACCAGCAAAGTCTAAAGAACTCTTAGGATTTATGATGGATACTGATTTTGAAGATAGACTCGCAAAAGGCTTACCAAGTGGTGTAAAAATTTCACACAAAACTGGGGACGGCGAAGGATTTGTTCACGATGTTGGAATTATTGAGACTGAAAATAATGCTTATTATTTAGGAGTTATGACATCAGATATTGGAGAAGATGAGGAAGAAACTAAATCTACAATCGC
>CAYORA010000006.1:3751-12974 GCA_964406285.1 uncultured Gammaproteobacteria bacterium | reverse complement strand
GTTGCCATTCTTCCCCTAGGAGACCTTTTTATAAAGCCAATTTGCATTAGGTATGGTTCAATTACATCTTCAATTGTTGAAATATCCTCAGAAATTGTTGAGGCCATAGTCTCAACCCCCACCGGTCCCCCATTATGTTTTTCAATTAACGCTTTTAGGTATCTTACATCGTTATTATCTAAGCCCAAAGAGTCCACTTCGAGCATCTTAAGTGAATCGTGAGTTAACTCTTTAGTAATTTTTCCATCCCCATGAACCTCGGCATAGTCTCTAACTCTCTTTAGAAGTTTTAATGCGATACGAGGAGTACCCCTAGCTCTTACTGAGATCTCCTTTATGGAATCCTTGTCTATCGAAGTTTTTAATTTTTCTGCTCCTCGCCTAATTATTTCCTCTAGCTCAACTGGTGAATAGAAATTTAAACGGTGAACTACTCCAAATCTATCACGCAGGGGCGCTGATAAAAGTCCGATTCTGGTGGTGGCTCCAATTATCGTAAATTGAGGGAGATCCAATCGAAGCGTTCTGGCGCTGGGTCCTTTGCCTATCACAATATCTAAAGCATAATCTTCCATTGCCGGATATAAAGTTTCCTCAACTAATTTATTTAACCTGTGAATTTCATCTATAAATAAAACGTCTCCTTTTTCTAAATTTGTTAAAATTGATGCCAAATCTCCAGCGCGCTCAATCGCAGGCCCACTCGTCACTTTAATATTTACATTCATTTCCCGAGCGATTAAATGTGAGATTGTTGTTTTTCCAAGTCCTGGAGGTCCATATAAAAGTACGTGCTCTATTGGTTCCTTTCTTTTTTTTGCCGCAGAAATTGCAATCTGAAGAGATTTTTTTAAATTACTTTGTCCAAAAAACTCAGTCCACTCTTTTGCCCTAAGAGATACAAATAAAACTTCTTCTTCGGGACTTACCTTCTCTTCTTTTTCTTTTTTAGATTTGCTCATCCTATTTTCCTAAATATTTTAGCGAAAGTTTTACTTTTTCTTCCATTGTCTTTGCATCTTTATCAATATTCTTAAGAGCATCTTGCGCTTCTTTAGCAGAAAAGCCAAAAGCTTTAAGCGCTAAGATTATTTCCGCATTTTCCTCAGAATCCGTCCCCGATAGATCAAGAATGCTATCATCTCCAAGCTTATTCTTTAATTCAATTATAATCTTCTGAGCATTTTTCTTACCCAGTCGAGGAACTTGAGTGAAAAACTCCACATCCCCTTTTAATATGGCTTCTACTACTCCATTTCTATCAGCAAATGAAAAAATAGACATCCCTGTTTTTGGTCCCACCCCAGAAACACCGATCAGTAATTCGAAAAGTTTAAGATCGGCGATTTCAGAAAATCCAAAAAGATCTAATGCATCCTCCCTGACATGTGTATATGTATAAAGCATTACTTCGCTTTTATTTTCAGACAAAACTTTAGAAGAAACTAGCACCCTATAACCAACCCCTCCTGTTTCGACAAGTAAATAATTTCCGTCCTTTAAAATAACTTTCCCTCTAACTGACCCAATCATAATTTTGCTTGAGAATTCATTTTACTAGATAATGCATGTGAAACAGCAACCGCAAGAGCATCAGAAGTATCGTCTAATTTTGGGATTTTATCAAGTTTCAAAATAATTTTTACCATCTGAGAAATCTGATTTTTATCAGCTCTACCGTATCCAGTTAGAGCCATTTTTACCTGAAGCGGTGTATACACAGAAATTGGTGTTTTATTTTCCGCAGAAACCAAAAACACTACTCCCCTTGCCTGCCCGACAACCAATGCGGTTTTACTATTTGCTCCGAAAAACAATTCCTCTACTGCCAAAACATCTGGCTTATACTTTTTAAATATTTTTGAAAGCTCACGGCTTATCCTTAGAAGTCTTTCTGAAGTATCAGAGTTCGGCTTAGTCTCTATGCATCCATAATCCTCAGCTTTTAATTTACCCCCGTTAACATCAACAATTCCCCATCCCAGGCGACCAATTCCCGGGTCAATGCCTAACACCCTCATATTTCATAACATTATATAACATCACGCTAAGCTTGTGTTTACAGTATTATTTTTGATAAAATACCATAATGAAAAGGTACAAGCTAACAGCAGAGCCAAGAAAGATCACCGGAAAGAAAATTAAAAAGCTTAGACGCGAAGGCATTTTGCCAGCCAACGTTTATGGCAAAGACATAAAATCACAATCTCTTCAACTCCCAATGACTGATTTCCTAAAAGTATTTGAAGAAGCTGGGGAAACAGGAGTTGTAGATTTAACTGTTGGAAAAGATGTAATCCCAGTTCTTATACACAACCTTCACAAAGACTACAAAAACATGCCGCTTCATGCTGATTTTTTCAAAGTAAACCTAAAAGAAAAAGTTACAGCAATGATCCCAATTGAGCTAACCGGTGAGCCAATTGCAGTAACAGAAAAAATTGGACTACTCGAGAAAATCACTAATGAAATCGAAGTTGAAGCATTGCCTACTGAACTTCCTGAAAAATTTGAACTTAATGTTACAGCTCTAAAAAATATCGACGATCAAATTACAGTTGAGATGGTTAATAAGCCAGAAGGTGTTGAGATTACTTCTGATCCAAGTCTTGTTATTGTAAAAATTGGAGAATTAGTAAGTAAAGAAACACAGGAGCAGATAGCTGAAGAGGCCGCTGCAGCTGAAGCTGCTGCAGCTGAAGGAGCAGAAAACGCTGAAGGCGAAACCTCTAGCGAAAATGGCGCACCTGAAACATCAAGTGAATCTAATGAAGGCGGAAACTCAGAAGATAAACCTCAAGAATAACTAAAGAGAATCAATTAATCTCTCAAGCTCCCTCCCCTTTTTAAAATTCGGGTCAAGATGTAGTGCTTTATCTAAATTCTCTCTAGCTTCAGTAAAATTTTTTAGCTGAAAATTTAGTAGCGCCAGCTGCATATATCCATCTCTATATCCTGGGCGGATTCTAACTTCATTTTCCCAAAATGATATTTCCCTTACTACCCTAAACTTCTCATTAGTTAGCGCCTTCTGTTTTTCAAAGTTTGAGTAAATATCTATTGAGATTAAAGAAATTGCTATCAAAACGCTTAAAAATCCCACAAAAAACACTACCCTATCAGCATTTAACTTTTCGGGAATACTTCGGTAATTACTCGGTAATTTTTCTTCTTTTTGCTTTGGCTTTTTATAAAACTTCTTTTTCATAGTACGCGTTGGGGTTATTCAGTTAATTATTTTGATAAAGGCCATTTATCAGTAATTAGATTATTTCCCGTAAATTTCCCGAAAATCTCTTCGGTAATAAATGGCATAAACGGATGTAAAAGCTTTAATTGAATTAAATATAAAGAGTTTAAGATCTTAAAAGAGTCTTCATCAATTCTAGCTTTTACATCTTCAATGTACATATCGGCAAACTCATGCCATGTAAACTCATATAAAGCCTCTGCTGCAAGATTTAGCTCATATTTCTCCATGTGTTTCGTAACTTTTTCAATCAACCCCCCTACCCCACTAATAATTTTTTTATCGTTTTCGGTTTTTGCAATCTTTTCTAATTCATGCAATTCTGTTAATTTAAAATCAAAATTCTTATTATTCATTTCAATAAATCTCCCCATATTCCACAACTTATTGGTAAAATTCCTCATGCCTCGAATCTTGTCTTCCGGAAGCGATAAATCGTTTCCCGCAGAAGCACCAAAAATAAGTGCCAGCCTAACTGCATCTGCTGAATATTTATCAACCATCTCAATTGGATTAATTACATTCCCCTTGCTCTTGCTCATCTTTTGTCCTTTTCCGTCTCTAACAAGTCCATGGAGATAGACTGTCTTAAAAGGCACCTTTTTATTTACATAAATTCCAATCATTATCATTCTTAAAACCCACCAAGGCAAAATGTCATACCCGGTTTCCATTACTGAAGTTGGATAAAATTTTTCAAAATCTTTTTCGCTATGTGACTTTAAAGTCGCAAATGGCCACTGAGCTGAAGAAAACCAAGTATCAAATGTATCCGTATCTTGGATTAATTTTTTTGAATTGCACTTCGTACATTTTTCGGGAGTTTTGCCTTCTGTTACAATCCATTCGCCACACTCGCTACATTTCCAAGCAGGAATTCTTATCCCCCAGACAATTTGGCGAGAAATATTCCAATCGTGGAAATTGTCTAACCAATCAGTTGCGATTTTTTCAAATCTATTAGGAACAAACTTTATTTCTTTAGAATTTATTGCCCTTATTCCCTCTTCTGCAAGTGGCTTTATTTTTACGAACCATTGCTCCATTAAAAGTGGCTCCAAAACTCTTCCGCACTTATAGCAAGTCGCAACGCTGTGAACATACTTATCGTCCACTTTTTCCATTAATCCTGCATCAACCAAATCCTTTGAAATTATTTCTCTTGCTTCCTTAACCTTTAACCCCTTATATTTACCAGCAATTTCAGTCAGCTTTCCATCAAACCCAATTACTATTTTTCTTTCTAAATTATGTCTTTTCCCAATTTCAAAATCTGTAAAATCGTGTGCTGGAGTTATTTTCACAACTCCTGTTCCAAATTCTGGATCAACAGCTTCATCTCCCACTACCATTAGTTTTACTTTCCCATTTAGGCTTTCGAACTCAATTTCTTTTCCAATATATTCCTTGTACCTTTTATCATCTGGATGGACCGCTACTGCGGTATCGCCAAATTTAGTCTCCGGTCTAACAGTAGCTAGAACAAATGGGCCATACTTCATATAATAAAGCGGGTCATTTTGCTCAACGTATTTAACCTCTAGATCTGAGAATCCAGTTCCATCTTTTGTGCAATAATTAACTAATTTTAAATCCCTATATACGAGCCCATCATCATAAAGTTTTTTAAAAGTTCCATAAACTATCTCAACAACTTTTGGGTCAAGAGTAAACTTTAATCTTGACCAATCAAGTGAAAACCCAAGTCTTTTAAGCTGAGATTCCATTGTCCCCCTGTTACTCTCTACAAAATCCCAAATCATTTTATGAAGAGTATCCCGATCAAAATCAAACCTGGATTTTCCTTCTTTTTGAAGCGCTTTCTCAAAAACAAATTGAGTCTCAAATCCAGCATGATCTGCACCTGGAAGCCATAAAGAAGCGTCACCTAACATTCGATGGTAACGAACTAAAATATCCTCAACCACATACATGGCGTGTCCAAAGTGAAGAGGTGCATTTGCATTTGGAGGAGGAAGAATAATTGTAAAAGGCTTTCCGTTAGGATTTATTTCTGGAGAAAAAGATTTTGACTTTTCCCATTTCTGATAAATCTTATCCTCAACGCTTTTATGGTCATAGACTTTATCCATGTTTCTTTTTAGAGCTTACCGCAGCAGAAATGTCGCCGCCCATCTTTTTTAAATCTGTTTTAGATTTCCAGAAGAAGTATCCGACTGTTCCAAAGGTGATTACTGGAGAAACATATGGAGGAATTTCAATATGAAAAGCGTGTAGTGACATTATGACTCCCAGGAAAAATATAGAATACATTGCGCCATTCTTAAGGAACTTATACTGTTTTATTCTATCTATATTTGAGATTGTTAATTTTCTTAATATTAATGCTCCAATACCATTTCCAATCAAAATAAATGGGACAGAGAAAGTGAATGCAAATGCTCCAACTACCCCATCTATGGAGAATGTAGTGTCAAGTACCTCCAGGTATGCAATTTTTGACACATCACTCATCTTATTATTTTTATCAAGAAGTTTTGCTTCTTGAGCTTCAGCGTACTGTCTAAATCCGTGAATTATAAAAAACGCAGTTGATCCAAGTACAGCTGAAAATGCTAACATGTCATCCACCTGAAGAGCTAGATAAACTACTACCGCAAGAATTACGGAAACAATTGCAAAAAACCATGCGCCCTGACTCTGGAAAAACTTCTCCCCTCTTAAACCGAAGTTTTTGGGTTCAAGAAAAAGCCAATTAAAGAATAGGAATACTAAAAACATTCCTCCACCCAATAAAAGGAGGGGCGCAGTATGTTGAATTGCATCCTTAGCCGCCTCACTGCCACTAAATGATATTCCTAAAACCTCGACAGGCCCTAAGCTTGGAGTAGCAGCCCATATAATTAAGAAAGGGAGAAACCCTCTAACAACAAAAACTGCAAAGAAAAATCCATAAGTCAAAAACCATCTTCTGGCTTTTTTACTCATTCCCGAGAGAACTTCTGCGTTAATGACTGCGTTATCAATTGAGGTAATAACTTCAAATACGCAAAGACCTAAAATTGTCAGGATAATAAAAGCTAAATCCATTACATCATTTTATCAAATTTTGAGGCTTTTTGTGCGAGATTTATCTTTGGGAGATTGTAAATCTAATTTCTTCGTCTTTACTAATATCCTTTGAAAAACCTTTCTTTAAATCAAGTACAACATGGTTCTTGGGAATATTAAAAGATAAATCAAAAGGATATGAGATAATGCCGGGTTGTTTATAAATCTTTAGGGAATAAACTGCAGATTTCTGCGTAGGAGGAAGCGAGTAAGGAATGTCGTAATTCAAAGTTACCACTTTTACTTCTTTTTCAGGAACTTGAATTAAAAATCCGTAGACATTTTTATCCATTTGATTTCTCTCGTTTACTTCAATCCCTACCGGAGGCCTAAAACCAGACGCATTATACTGCAAAGGATTTACGATTGCTTTTTCAATTTTTTCTTTTTTGCCATCAACAGAAATCGAATGTAACCTTGTTGCCTCAGGTAAAACCACCTGAAGATAATTTTTATAAACCCCTGCTCCCAACGCTCCATTATTTTTAATTGAAATTGTAAGCTCTGATGAAACCTTACCGCTGTCGGAAACAATTAATTTCTTCGATACACTTCGGGTAATAAATTTATTTATTTTATTTTTCCCAAGATTTGCTTCGCTAATTCCCAAATAATCATTTATCTTATTATTTTCTTTTTCCCTGCTATCCCAAAGAGATGACGACCATCCATTTGCTGTAAAAATGTTTTGCGTTGAAGGCTCCGGAAATGCAAATAAAAGATGTTTTTCTAAAATAGAATTACCCGTTTGCTTAGCCAATAATAGCAATGGGAGATTATCCTTATTATCAAGCTCTGTTTTTAAAGAATTTAAAATTTCTATTCCAAAATCATTTTCATCCAATAACGCTTTATCCAAATTCTCAGAGTTAATTTTCTCTTTTTGCCCCTGCACTGTAATCGGGCCTAATTCCTTTAATAGATTTTTAATAAAAACAGAATCAATCGCTATAACGCCATCCACCTTTTCATTCATCGCAAGCGAATAAATATTAGATGCTGAAATTGCACTGTTTATAAAGTCTGGATCAAAATTACTGTCTCTTAAAGTCAGATTTTCTAGAGGCAGATATCTTCTTAATCCGAATGATGGATCAATTACCGATTTTAAATTCTCGTCGATTGGCTTTTCGTTTAACGGTATGAGGCTTACAATTTTTGCATTTTTAATTTCTGCGATCGCAAAAACCTCAACCACTCCCCCGCCAGGCCTTAACTCTGTATTGTCCTGAAATAAAATTAAATATTTTTTTTGAGACTCAAACCCCAATATCTCAGGAAGAACATCTGAAGAGTTAGAAAAGAGATCAATAAATGGCTGTATATTCTCGTAGTCTTCCTCGAGATCTTTAGGCAAATTTCCTTCAACTTTTGCCCTCTGAATCAGAGATACCGCATTCCTGAAAGAATTTGATGCTATTAGAAAGTCGCCTTTTGGATCCTTACTTTCTTCGTTATAAATTTGTCCTAAAATTCTTCCGCTATCTAGAATGCTTAAGCCTGCTTGTGAAATTGTTCTACCAGATTCTGCTTTCTTTTTTATTTTCTCAGCAGCTTTTTTCATCCCCAAATATTCTCCTTCAAGAATCAGCGGTTGCGCTGTTTTTAACGCTATGGCAAACAAAGTATTTGAGTTTTTAATTTGTTTTTCTGCTTTTTCAAAATTTCCATTTTCAGCAGACTCAAAAGCATTTTTTATTTCTCTCTCTCCTAGTAAAATGTATGCGCCAGTTGTCATTAGCGGCAAAAGCAAAATAAATAAAATTAACAATAAAAAAGCTAAAAGCGATTTTAAAACTTTTTTATTTTTTTGTTTTTTCTCAACAACCCTTACTTCCCTATTTTCTTTGTCTTCAATTTCGAGCTCTTTAATTTTTTCATCAAGATTGTATTTACTTAATGCATACTGCGAATTTTTTGGAATATAAAATTCACTTTTTCTTTTTGATTTTATAAAATCAATTTTAATATCAGGATTTATTTTTTTAAATTTTGATGCCAGAGAAATATCTGTTAATGGATGCGGACTAAAAAGTAAAATTGTTTTCTGAGAAATATTTAAATATGAGGCTTTAATTATTAATTTAATTGTATCTTTAAATGCAACGGGATAACTAAGCATTAACCCGTCCCCTTCTACAATTATTCTTTCATTCTTTCTGGCTTGTAACGAAAACTTACTAATCGATGATGACCTATCAAAAAAAATATTTTTATCAAATAAATCTCCGAAGATTAATACCTGAGATTTTGAATATGAATTTATAATTTCATCCGCATGTTTTATGTCTGTATTTCTAACACTCCCTATAAAATATAGCGGCGCATTTCCCTCTCTAGCTTTTTCAATAAAAGAAAATGCAGATTTTCTTGTAATCTTTTGCCCATCGTCAACTACAAATATCTTCGAGTATCTATTGTTAGGTACTTGCGGAATTCTTCTGTTAAAGGGGATATGTATTACCTTTCCATTTGTCTTTGAGAATTTTCTAGGAGAAACTAGGACAACAAGATAATCTTGAGAAAATTCTTTAGCAAGCTCTTCTCCGATTAATCCTATTTTATCAACTATTAATATTGGAGGTGTACTTGAAGATACCTCGTGTATTTGTTGGGCAGAAGCTTTCATCGAGTATTTAAATTTTAATGAACTTAACTGGCATTATCAAGCGCGATATTCACAAGTCTATCAGCTTTCTTATTTTGCTCTCTTGGAATATGCTTATAAGTGATTGGTATCTTTATCTGAGATTCTTTTTCTCGAGCTTCAAATAACAAGACTCTTAACCCCGGGTTTTTAATTCTATATAAACCATTTAGCTGCATTGCGGCTAAATTTGAATCCATTAAAAAATCCACTTTTTTTAAATTTCTTAAATTATTTTTATTTTCTAAAATCCA
>CAYORA010000006.1:0-3651 GCA_964406285.1 uncultured Gammaproteobacteria bacterium | reverse complement strand
GTAAAAACAATCAATTCTAATAATTTTTTCTGAAACCAAAACCAATAAATCGTGCGTTTGATTATTATTAAAGTATTGGACTTCAAAAGCTATTCTAGCAGATTGGAACGAGGCAAAATAGGGGATAGGGCTATTTAGGTTTTACCACTAAAGTTCTATCTTTTCCTTCACCAACTGATTCGGAGATTACATCAGGGTCTTCAGAAAGATACATGTGAACTTCTCGTCTTTCCCAAGATTTTAAGTTAGGGAGAAAAATTTCTTGCCCCTCTGAAAGAGCTCTTTCTTTTGTTTGAGCTGCCAAGTTTTTTAAATAATCAGATCTATTCTTTTTGTAATCTCCAACCTCTACTGAAATTCTTTTAAATTCTCCGAGCTTTTTGGCAAGCATAAGGGAAAGCACCAACTGAATTGAATCCAGAGTGTCGCCATGATGACCAATGATAAGGCCTGGATCTTCGGAGTTAATCACTATATCGATAGATTCTTCGCTTTCAGTTAAATCAAAAGAATCCTTTATTCCAAGGTTGTCAAAAAGTTCTTGTACTAGCTTTTTCGCAATTTCTTTGTTTTCTGCCATAGATCCTCAAGGCCTCCTAAGCCTACGATTTTATATTGCTGTATGATACCAAAAATCGAGAAGGTATTCCAGTATAGAGATAAACCGACAGGAAGAGTAAAAGAGAAGAATGCAATCATAATTGGAAATATATAAGTTGACTGCGCTTGAAATACAGATGCAAAATCATCGTTCTTTTTCTTATCCCCTGGCTTAGTTGGCTTTGAAGAGAAAAGCATTTTTGTTTGGAAAAATTGAAGAAGACCGGTTACTAATGGGATTCCAATTGCAATGATAGGAGCTGAGGATAAAAGCTGAGATGGGCTCTGGCCCAACGGAATTGAAAAGAAAGTAGTTTCCCAGGCCTGATTTAATTTTAACGGATCAATTACAACTCCGTTTATAAAATTTAAAAGGTCAGCTGAGCTTTTATGCACAACATTGTTTAAAACGTTATACAAACCAAAAATCACGGGAAGCTGTATGAGAGTAGGGAGGCATCCTGCAGCAGGATTTACCCCATGCTCCTTATAAAGCTTCATTGTTTCTTCCTGTAGTCTTTTTTTATCTCCCTTGTGCTTATTCTTAAGATTTGAAATGTGAGGAGCAAGATCCTGCATTTTCTTTGATGCACGAAGCTGCGCAGAAATTAATGGATACAAAACAATTCTTATAACGATTGTTAATGCTATGATCGAAAATCCTAAAGGGTAGGGAAGTCCAACGGAGCTAAGACCATGATAAATAGCAACTAAAACATTAATTATTGGATTTACGATAGCAATATTAAACAGTTCCATTTATTTTTGAGGGATTATAAAACGGCTGACATTTTAAAAGCCTGATTAAGCCTAACCCCACCCCTTTCATTATTCCATTTTCCATTATAGCTCTTTTCGTGTATTGGGAACATGTCTCATCAAATCTGCAGAGTCTATTTGTGCCCAATATACTTTTAAGAATTGTCGAAATAAATATTTGGTATATATCAATTAAAGTTATTGTGGCTTTTTTTATCATTTTAATAAATTATTTTCTTTAAGAACTCTTTTCGCTTCTTTTAAAATTTCGTCTCTTTCCCTGTTAACTGCAGCTTTTGTCGGATAAAAAACAAAATCATTTCCCGGCCTTATACTTTCAAATATTTCCTCTATACACGAACGGACTTTTCTCCTAAGAGCATTTCGAGTAGTTGCTCTTTGGTCTATCTTCTTTGAAATTATAAATGCAAATCTATTTCTACCAAGAGAGTTTTTCCTAAATTTAAGACCAAACAACGGTGAGTTAAAGTTTTTTGAATTACTTAATGAACCAGAGGTCAGTCTGTATTCTTTTTTAAGCATTAAACAGTAAGCTTTTTTCTACCAGTTGCTCGTCTTCTTCTTAAAACTTTTTGTCCTCCGCTTGTAGCAGATCTCTTTAAGAAACCATGTTTTCTTGCTCTTTTTAGTTTTTTTAACTTTCTAAATTTTTCCATTTATAAGCATAAAGTATATCAAAATAGTAAATTCTTTAAAAGTGGTAAAAAAAGATGGGGTTTTATCCACTTTCGCAATATTGACAGGGGAGGGGAGTCTAACTAAACTTCATATTTACCTATGTTATCCACAATTGAACTTTGGAAAAAGATCTTAGCTGAAATTCAAACTGAAATTTCAAGCGCAAATTATTTAACACTTTTTAAAAACACTTCATTAATATCTCTGGAAGAGAATGTCGCAACAATTTCAGCCCCGTCTACCATGATAATAGACCTTCTGAACAAGAGGTTCTATGATGTCATCAAAAAAACTGTAGATAAGCATGTTGGATCTGATACAAAATTAATTTTTGTACCAAAAACGCCTGCTTTGAAAGACAGCCAGGAAGCTGGACCGCTTTTTTCAAGCGTACCTACGCCAAAAGCCTCTCTAGGCCACCTTCCTAGAGTAAGAGCTGATTTTACCTTTCAGAACTTTGCAGTTTCAGGAACCAATCAGCTAGCTTTCGTATCCGCAACAACTGTAGCTGAGAAAATTGGAACTGCCTATAATCCACTTTTCATCTATGGACCAGTTGGCGTAGGGAAAACCCATTTGATGCAGGCTGTTGCAAATGAACTTTATGGAAAAGATCCGAACAAGAAAATTCTTTACATAACAAGCGAGGAATTCACAAATGAGGTGGTAGAAGGAATTAGAACCAACAATACAGCCTCCATGAAACGTAAATTCAGAAACCTTGATCTACTCATGATCGATGATATTCAATTCATCGCAGGAAAGGAAAGGGTTCAGGAGGAGCTTTTCCACACCTTTAATATTCTTGTGGATAACTCCTCTCAAATCATACTTACTTCAGATAGGCCTCCTGCAGAGCTCCGAAAAGTGGAAAAAAGACTTGTTTCTAGATTCTCAGGTGGACTTACAGTAGACATAGATTCTCCCGACTATGAACTGCGATGCGCAATTCTTTTAACTAAAGCGAAAAAATTTAACTTTGACTTAGATATTGAAACCGCTAAAATAATCGCTCAGAAAACAGAGGACACAAGAGAGCTGGAAGGACTTCTGCTCAGGGTTATGACTGAAGCCTCCAACGAAAACAGCGACGCAAGTCCCGGCCTGGCAGAAAAAGCACTTAAATCAAACGATGATCTTCGAAAAGAATTAAGGCCAGAGGATGTTGTAAAAAGTATCTGTGAGTTCTATCAAATTAAACCCACGCAGCTTAAAGGAAGCAAGAGAGATGCTAAGCTTGTGAGAGCGCGACAAGCATGCATGTATGTATTGAAAAAAGAAAGTGGGCTTACGTTTTCTGAAATAGGGAACTTGCTGGGAGGAAGGGACCACACAACTATTATGCATGGCGTAGAAAAAATTGAAGGACTCATTGCGGCTCATAAACTTACCGAAGAGTCATTGGGGATAAAAGAGCTAAGCCAAAAAGCAAATGTTGAAAACTAATTAAACTTATACACAGAATGTTTGCCATAAACTTATCAACCAGAAATCCACACCAGTTATCTACAAGTTATCCACATTTTTCTAGGCACGGATCGTTGCTTTTTTCCACTTTTCCTGGTAACCTACTACAACTACAAATTTATATAT
>CAYORA010000005.1:10859-32722 GCA_964406285.1 uncultured Gammaproteobacteria bacterium | reverse complement strand
AATTTTGAAGCATATTTCGTAGGCGGATCTGTAAGAAATATTTTAATGGGAATCCCAGTTAAGGATTGGGATCTTACGACAAACGCAACTCCCGAAGATTTACTTAAGCTTTTCCCGGATGGTTATTATAATAATGATTTTGGAACTGTAGGGATTCCTCTTGACGATTCGACAATTGCTGAAGTTACAACTTACAGAACTGAACAGGGGTTTTCCAACAAAAGACATCCGGATAAAGTTAACTGGGGAAAAACTATACAGGAAGATTTAAGCAGACGTGATTTTACAATAAATGCAATTGCGCTAAAACTTATTAATTCTGAATCAAAATTTATTGATCCTTATGATGGTCAAAAAGACATTAAAGATAAGATCATAAGAACTGTTGGAAAACCCTCTGAAAGATTTAAAGAAGATGCACTTAGGCTTTTAAGAGCCATAAGATTTGCGACTGTTCTTTCGTTTGATATTGATGACGCCACGGGAAAAGAAATCGTAAGCGATGCGCCACTTATTCAGCAGATTTCATTTGAAAGAATCAGAGATGAACTTTTAAAAATTTTAGCAAGTGATAATCCATCAAAAGGAATTATACTTTTGAAAGACGCTGGGCTTCTAAAATTCATACTTCCTGAACTTCTGGAAGGAATTAATGTTTCTCAAGTTCGTCCAGGTCGCCATCATACAACTGATGTTTTTACTCATAATGTTCTTTCCCTAAAACACTGCCCGTCCAAAGACCCCATCGTTAGATTTGCGACACTTATTCACGACGTTGGTAAACCAAAAGTAAAGGGTGAAGATGAACACGGACTGGTTACGTTTTATAATCACGAAGTAAAAGGCGCAAAAATAGCATATGAAATTTGTGAGAGATTAAAATTTTCTAAAACCGATAGAAATAAAGTTGTGAATTTAATTAGATGGCATATGTTTTCTGTTGATGACAAAATTACTGACGCAGCAATAAGAAGATTTATTAGAAGAATTGGTGTTGAAAATGTTAAGGATTTGATTGATTTAAGAATTGGCGACAGATTAGGAAGTGGTACTGAAACAGCAGAGAGTTGGCGTCTTAAATTATTCAAAGAAAGAATTGAAAAAGAACTTGCACCAGCTGCTTTTTCAATTAATGACTTGGCGATTGACGGAAACGATGTAATGAAAATTTTAAATATAAAACCAGGTCCTAAAATTGGAGAAATATTACAAAAATTATTTGAAGAAACGGATGAAGACCAATCAAAAAATACCAAAGACTATTTAACAAAAAAGGTAAAAGAAATCCAGTCATAATCATTTCTTCTAATTTATTTTTGCTACAAATATTTAATATGTTATGATCTATTCATGGTTAAAAAAGTTCTTGAAGTAAATAATCTAACAAAAAGTTTTGGAGATTTTACTGCGGTAAATAATATTTCATTCTTTTTAAAAGAGGGTGAAATACTTGGATTACTTGGACCAAATGGCGCCGGTAAAACTACAAGCATACATATGCTTTTAGATGTAATGTCTCCCACAAGTGGAAATATAATTTATTTCGGAAAACAATTTAAAGAAGATCGAAGTGGAATATTAAAAAAAATTAACTACTCCTCTGCTTACATATCTCTTCCCTGGTTTTTTACGATCGATCAAGTTCTCTCCGTATTTGCAGATTTATATGAAATACCAAACAAAAAGAAAAGAATCGATAAATTACTTGAAGAGTTCGAAATTATTCACTTGAGAAAAAAAGCAGTTCATACACTCTCAGCGGGAGAAAGAGCAAGATTACTTTTAACAAAGGCTTTCATAAATTATCCTGAAATTATATTACTTGATGAACCAACAGCGTCACTTGACCCCGATATCGCTGTAAAAATTAGAAAGTTTTTAAAAAAAGAACAAAAAGAATACAAAGTAAGCATGCTCTTTACGTCACACAATATGACAGAGGTAGAAGAAATGTGCGACAGAGTTATTTTCCTAAATCACGGGAAAATCATGGCAGAAGACACTCCGGAAAATCTTGCAAAACAAATAACAGATTCGAATATTGAAATTTTAATTAAAGACTCGGAAACTGCAAAAAAACATTTCGAGAAAAATAAAATTACTTTTACTAAAGATGGAAATATATTTAATTTAAATATTAGAACTGATGAAATATCAAAAGTATTAACTGGTCTTTCATCTGAAAAAATTGAATTCCAAGACATAACAGTTAACAAACCAGATCTCGAAGATTATTTCTTAAAATATTCAAAAGGCTACAATCAAGAAGGAGAAAACAAATGAGTTTACGAAGAATTTTTGCCATGAATAAAAGATATTTCTTTACGCTAATCCATAGCTATGACAGATTAAGCGATATGTTTTATTGGCCAATTATGGATATTTTAATTTGGGGACTAACAGGTCTTTATTTTGCAAAACTAAGCACAAATCCAGAAGAAACCACTACAGTTCTATTAACAGGGTTAATATTTTGGATCATCACATGGAGAACCCAATATGAAGTGACAGTAAATTTACTCACCGAGATGTGGGATAAAAATTTAGTCAATCTTTTCTCTTCCCCTTTAAAAATGTCCGAATGGATAGCTTCAGTTATGGTTTATGGCGGAGTAAAAATGTTTGCTAGTCTTATTTTCTCAGCAAGTATCGCATTTGCTTTATATGGTTATGATTTTTTTCAATTTGGATGGTGGATTATTCCTTTTGCAATTAATCTTTGCATTACAGGTTGGGCAATTGGATTTAGCGTAGCATCTCTTATCATTAGATATGGACAAAAAGTCCAAACTCTTGCTTGGACTGGTGCTTATATAGTGGTCCCATTTTCAGCAATTTATTATCCCGCTGCAATTCTTCCCGATTGGGCCATAGAAGTATCCAAAATTATTCCAGCAAGTTATGTCTTTGAAGCGATGAGAGAGCATATTAAAGCAGGGAACGTTAGTTTTGAGAAAATTATCATAAGCTTTGCATTAAGCCTAGGTTATTTGCTATTATCAATCTTGTTATTTACTAACGCTTTCAAAAAAAGTAAGCAAAAAGGCTTAGGAAGATTAATTTAATACTATGGATAAACAAAAACTACAACAAGAACTAATCGCTGCGATGAAGGCAAACGACGAGACTAAAAAGTCTACTATTCGAATGTTGATGTCTTCAATCAATTATTACCAAATTGAAAAAGGTGGAGCCGGCTACGAAGCAACACCAGAAGACGTTTTAACCGTTATTGAAAAGGAAGCGAAGAAAAGACGTGATTCAATAACAGAATATGAAAAGGCAGGAAGACAGGATTTAGTCGATAAAGAAACAGAAGAATTGAAAATACTTGAAGCTTACCTTCCTGAAAAAATGTCGGAGGATGAAATTGTTAAAATAATTGATCAAACAATTACTGAAGTTGGAGCTACCACAATGGCTGATATGGGAAAACTTATGGGATCTCTTACGGGAAAGCTTAGGGGGAAAGCTGATATGGGAATGGTCTCAAATATTGTCCGCCAAAAACTATCTTAATTTTCTGCAAGGCGTCACCTTGCAGAATCAAAATCAAACTTTTTTACTTCTCTTTAAGCTCCATTCATGCCAGACTACGAGAATTGGCGAAGCATTAAATATCGATGAATAGGTTCCAGAAAGCATTCCAATAATTAAAGCTACTACAAACCACCTGATACTTTCTCCTCCAAATAACAATAGCGCAATTAAAACAAGCAAAACAGTAATAGAAGTATTTAATGATCGACCAATAGTCTGCATAATACTGTCGTTAACAGTTTTTTCAAAATTCGAACCCCCATTTTTTTCAAGATTTTCTCGAATACGGTCAAATACTACAATAGTGTCGTGAACCGAAAATCCAATAACGGTAAGAACTGCTGTAACAAATAAGCTATCTATTTCAACATGCAAAAAGTGACCTAGAATTGAAAATATTCCAACGACTACAAGCACATCATGAACTAACGCTAAAACAGTGGAAACCCCAAATCTTATAGAACTTGCAGGCTTCGGTACTTTTCTAAATACCCAAGATATATATATTACTACTAAAAGTGATGCGACTAGAACTGCTTTTACAGCATTCTGTGTAGTTTCTCCTCCTATAGTTGGCCCAATTGTAGAAAATTCTTGTTGCAATGCACCTTTATATTTTTCACTTAAGTCTTTTTTAAATTCTTCATTTTTTTTCTGATCCATTTCCTCAGTTCTAATAATCGCTAATTTATTTGAAGTCTCAATCGAAGAAACCTTAATTTCTTTTTCCTCTAAATTATTCCTTAAGAAATCTCTTTGTTCGACTGTAACCTCACGAGGAAATGTGACTGTCATTCTAGATCCTCCAGTAAATTCAATTGATAAATTAAGTCCCCAGAGAGCTAATGAAATCAAACCCGGAATCATAACTATTAGGGAAATTAAGAAATATATTTTTTTTCTTTTTAAAATATTCATATTATTTATAAATTACCTTTAACATGGTTCGTGTTACAGTTATCGCTGAAAACATCGAAATAACAACTCCGATAGCAAGAACCAATGCAAATCCTCTAATTATTCCTGTGCCAAATGAGTATAAAATCACACAGGTTATTAGAGTTGAAACATTTGAATCTCTTATAGACATCCATGCATGGGAAAATCCTAGATCAATTGCTGTAGATTTACTTTTTCCAAGCTTTAGCTCTTCTTTTATTCGCTCAAAAATAAGAATATTTGCGTCAACAGCCATACCAATTGACAGGATCAAACCAGCAACTCCAGCTAATGTGAGTGTAATTCCATAAGGAGTTAAGGAGCTTAACTTAAACACTGCTAAATTAAATAAAGTATACAGAAGAAGCGCTAGGCTAGCTATTACACCAAGCCTTCCATAAATCGCAATCATAAATACAACAACTGTAATAAATCCAATTACTCCAGCTATCAAACTTTTTTGAAGCGACTCCTGGCCAAGTGTTGGACCAACCACATGCTGCTCCAAAACTGAAAGCTTAACAGGAAGTGCTCCTGCATTTAATTGTGTGCTTAACGCTTTTGCTTGTTCTTGCGTAAACCCGCCAGAAATTATTGCGTCTCCAGTAAGAATGGCTTCGTTTACAGTTGGGGCTGTAATAACCATATTGTCTAAAACAATTGCCACTGGCTGTCCTACATTTTTCTTTGTAATATCCGCGAATTTCTTTTTTCCTGATGAGTCGAATGTAAGCTGAACCACTGGAGAACCTGTATTTGGATCGAACGATACAGCTGCGGAACTTAAATCTGAGCCTGACAAATTTGTTTTCCTAATTGGGCCTAATCCAGATACCTCAGCATTAACAGGATACTCCCCTGATCCTAAAACGTCGGCTGCAACAGAAGCAGTTGGTTCCCAAAAAGTAAGCTGGGCAGTAGAGCCAATTAAATTAATTGCTTCATTAACATTTGTTACTCCTGGAAGTTCCACGATTATTCTAGCGTCATTATTAACTTTTGCTGTTTGGATAAGTGGCTCAGACACTCCGTATAGGTTAATTCTTCTTTCGATTACTTCTCGTGCACTTTCAAGAGCCTGTTCTCTTTCCGAAGCTGGAAGTTTTTCAACCTCAGCTTTAAAAGTCAGACTTACTCCACCCTTAAGATCTAATCCCTGTCTAAATGAGATCTCCTTAGGTATGTTTAATTTTTGTAAGACAAAATTAGAGTTGTATTTAATTTCGCGGTCAAATCCCGGTAAGCTAATTCTGCCTGGAAGATTTATGAAAACAGAAATAACGGTTAAGACTATTATAAAAGCAAAAAGGAGCCTGGGATTTTTCATGAAAGCATGTTTTCTTCGTCACCTATTAGCATAACACGTGAATCATAAAGAATGGAGAGAATAAATGGATCTCTTTTCTTTTTCCTAAAATCAAATTCCTCTTCAGTCATAACCGTATAATTTATTTCAGTATCCAGCCTTTTCTCTTCTTCGCGAACTAAAAGCGCTAGCTCAGGTAAAACTACTGCTCCAACAACTAATAAATCTACGTCTTCTGGTCCTTTAGGCAGTCTCCTCGCAAACTTTCCAGAAAACATTACATATTTAAGTCTTCCCAATTTTACTCTATTTTTAAGTATATTTTCCCCAAGTCCGACTGTTTTACTACCAATTTTTAACAGATCATAATAGAATTCGTAATTTTTTGAGAGGAAATAATAGACCCTATTTGCCCGAGGCTCTTTTGAGAGAATTCCTTTTTTTTCTAAATATGAAAGTTCACGTCTAACTGCATTTATTTCATCCCCAGTACGTCTAACAAGCTCACGAACATGATACATTTCTGAAGGATTGGACAGGAATACGTTCAGAAGCTTTACGCGGGATCTTGATGTTATAAGATCTGAAAGCATAGAATTATTAACAGTAATTTTACTCGATATTAGAAGATTAGTAAACTATGTCAAACTATTTCACGTCTAAGACACCTTCTGTAGGAAGTATGTGGAACCAAATCTTTCCCCTCGTCAATTCAATTTCTTCTCCATCTGCATCCATGAGAACAGTTTTAGCTGTCCTAGATTTCTTACTCCAGCTTCCTTCAATCTCTTTTCCATCCATAAGTATTACAGCGTCCCCTGTTCCTACAGTGTCATATAAAAGATGCGCATTATTCTCATATCCATCATTCGCAGCGCTTTCAACCTGATAAAGAATTACGATATTTTTAGCAGTTACAGGTTTATTCGTATTTTTGTCTAGATGGACTGCGCCTCCATTTTTCCTACTGTACTCATTGGATGTTTTGTCATATATCCAATCGATTGCGTAATCACCATAACCGTCCCAGTGCTCTATGTGAATTGACTTAGTATTCCCTCTAGAGCCACTTGCAGCCTCATCTTTAAATTTATAAGGAACAAATCCTTCATCCCAAGGTGTTCCATCCTCACCTTCAACTCCTAGACCTCTTTCCTCTTCTGCAAACTCCCAAAGCTTACTTGTCGTGGAATACATTGTGTGCTCTGTAGCTGTAGCGTGCCCCAATCTATTGTAATCTCTCCAGAAAGTTGGGAATCCGATTGAGAATTGATTAAGGTCATTATACCCTCCCCAACCGTAGTCATTTATTTGAGATAAGGCATCTGCAGGTCCTGGTGTATTTGCGCCTCCTACATGGGCGTACAATGGGCTATCGCCATATTCTGATATCCAGTCTAGGAAGTATGTTCTTGCACTTCTAATAGGCCCTACTTGAACTGGAGCATTACAATAATAAATATTTAAAGTTCTAGTAATTCCCCCTTCTGCAACTGCTTCGTAAGTAATATCAGCAGCATTAAGTCCTGATTGTGGTCTCGCGTTTTCATGATTCTCGATCATTACGCCAAGAGGTCTATGCTTTTCCCACCAATCTTTTTGTTGTTTTGAATACTTCGCACCGTTCAGAGGACACTCTTCTGTTTTTGGAAGTGAATCATCAAAAACTATTTCCCCATCTGCTCCTTTACTTGGTGGTGGGACTGGAGAAGTAAATCTTTGTGCCAACGGAGATTTCGCAAATAGGAAATATGAAGCGCCAGTTGCAAGTAAATAAACTACAAAGGCTATTAGAATTATCTTTTTATCTTTAAGCATAAATTATGATTTCTTTAGACTTCCAGCTTCTTTCAAAGCTTTCTTTTCATCATCGGACAGCTCATGCTCTGTGCCTTTACCGTTTATAACTCTCTTAGCATACCATCTAAGACCGGATCTAGAATAGAGCCCCGATATAATCACTCCCGTGTTAGTATTGTCTAATAAGGACAATATAAAACTTTGATCTCCTCCAGTGTCTTTGAAAGGATTAAATCGTAAAAGGCCAACCTTCTGTATATGAAATTGACCCTCCTGTTCTATTCTATCATATAAACTTCGTAACATTTCAATATCCTTTTTGTTATCCTTCTGGGATTTCAAAATATCCTCTAATAATGCCTTTAATCCTTCTTTCCCAACGCCATCCGAGAGCTTATTGTAGTGAACAAGCATACGCCAAAAAAGAATCGTAAGAAATATGGTCCACAAAGAAACAACCAATAGTACTGCGAGCGTGAGGTATCCTAACATTGTGTTCCATTGTTACTCCTTGACAGGCATGATGTCAATAGTGTATCTTGCCTTATGTAGCTTTAAATCAAGGCTACAGACTATAAAATGGCAAAGAAGAAAACAAGAAAACAAAAGATTCTTGCCGATTCTCGACACATCGTCTATCACCTTGAAAACGAAACATCTGCTCAAGTAAGTACCCCTCGTGAGAAAAAACAAAAACTAGAGCTTCCTGATATGCCTAAAGCACCTCAAGTGTTAACATTAAACTCTTATTCACATGTAATAACAGACTTAAGAAAAACCGCAATTGTAACTGGCGCTATCCTACTTGCTCAGATAGTTATTTTTATAGCTTTAAATAGCATGTAAGTTTTTACTTATATTGAAGGGGGGTGAAATATTATGGCAGAAATGTATTGTGTAAAGTGTAGAGCAAAGAGAGATGATCCTAGTGCTACACCAGTAACCATGAAAAATGGTAAACCTGCAATGAAAGGAAAATGTCCAGTCTGTGGTACAGGAATGTACAAGATCGGTAAAGCTTAAATTGCAGATTAATTTCTTGGAAATCCTGAAATTTGGAATCCAAGAAACACGATTGAAAAATCCCCGCAAGGGGATTTTTCTTTCAAAATTAAGATATACGCAGTATTAGTGACTAATGCAAGTATAAGTAAATAATTGACATAAGCTTAAATAAATGATACTATAGGTTATTATATGAGCCTTGAAAGAGATTCTTTAAGTCTGGAGCCTACCCACCAGCGAAACGGTAATGACTTTTTAGTTGGGATTGTTCTAGGAATCTCGACTGTGATATCCATAAATACCATTGCTGATTATTTCAAACTAGAATCAACAATACCGTTATTGGACTGTGATTCAGGTGCAATTACTAATCAAACAACTAAAGCATCGTTAAGAACAGGAGAACCAATAGGAATAGGTGGCCAAGCAGAAGTAAAAAACTTGGATAATACAATTGTTGTTACTGGTCCAAAATCCATAGAAAATTCATCTATGCAACTAGACGTTGCCCCAAGCCAAAGTCAAACAATCAAAATTAAGGGCGCGGAGTATAAAATCTCTAACGTTTCAACTACTCCAGACGGAACCACAAATGTAATATTCGAAGCAAGTTGTCCACTTCCTCGACAAAGCTAATTATTCACAACAGGGGTCTTTGTAGCCGCAGTTGGGACAATATGCATCTCGACTTCCAGGCATATCTCCCATTTTCTCTTTACAAACAGGGCATTCTTGAGTTCTTAAATCTGGCCTAGGTTTATTCTTCACCTTGATAGTGGATTAATTTATAAACTTTTAATACAGACACGTCCCACTGTCCTGCGATTTCCGCTCTACCAAATCCTGCAATTTCCTGACGTGATTCTCCGAGAGGATAACAAGGGTTTGTTTCGCAGACGACAAATAACTGATCTGTCACACTTTTTCTTTCAGGATCTTTATCAAGTCCTAAAATCGTTACTGGCTCCCTCCCGTCGAGTTTAAAGAAATATCTATATGCATGATCTGAATTTCCAATTCCACTTATTGAAAAATTATATGGCTTTCCTTCTGCTTTAGAAATTACAAAATCTGAAATCTCTTTAACTTGCCTTGACTGATTATTTCCAGGAACTGCGATTGGCGTAAATTTAATATTGACGAAGAATAAGCAAATAAGAATTAATGTGACTAAAATTTTTCCTGGCTTTTTTAAAATTATAATTACCTCTGATAAAAGAAGCCCAACTAATAAAAATGGCACTGGAAAAATAAATCCTAAGTAATAGTCATAAATTGATTTTTTATATAAACCAAAAAGTCCAATTCCTAAAATTAACCAAACAAAAATAAGTAAATATTTTTTAACTTCTATGTTTTCTTTTCTGGCTTTTACAAATAATATTAAGAAAAATATTACAGAAACCAAACCCACAAACATCGATATAACTAACCAAATTTGAAGAATAGTTGGATCAAATTTAGAGAATTTAGAAAGATCTGGATAAGAGAGCACTAACCCTCCAAAAAGCCTAAGGAAAACATGCTGAACGTTTATTAAGAATTGTCCCGATGCACCAGTTTCCTGAGAATTAAAAATAAATTCTAAAATATTTTTTGAATTCGTAAACTGATGTCTAATCTCAAATAATAAAAATGGAGAGAACCCAATTAAAAACCCAGCGATTAAACTCAAATATCTTTTTACTAAAATCTTAAGATAATTAAATTTTAATTCTAATCCTGCAAAAGATGCATAGAAAAACATTATTGCTCCTACGAAAGTTGCGAGATAATGTATCTGAAGATTTATTCCCATTAAAAATCCTGCGAGAATAAAAAAGGGAATTTTATTTTTTACTACTGCTTTATATAAAACATATAAACTTGAGATTGTAAAAAATGGAAAAACATTTGGATTCCATGAAGATCTTGAATATGTTATTACAACTGGTGAGATGGCATAAAGAAAAGAAGCGATTAGTCCTGCTTTTCGGTTAAAAAATTCACTTCCTAATTTATAAACTAAATAAATAGTGGCTACTCCAAAAAGAACCACCATGATTGCTGGACCTACCGGATCATATCTTGAAAGAAACATGAATGGCGTCATGAGGTAGTAATAAATTGGACCTAAGAAAAATCCACCAACAGAAGAAGTGGGACCTAAAAGAGTTAGGTCTCCATGCAAAATATTGTAAACGACCAGTGCATCCCTTCCCTCATCTCCTAGAAAAACTATGTAATCGCTTACCCTATAAAAGCGCAAGAAGAACCCCAGGAGTAAAATTACAAGAATTGAAAACCACTCTGGTTTTATCCTAATTTTTTTTGGAGTTTTGAAAGAGAAGCGATGTGCCATCTTTTCCATATAAAAATATTATACATTGAATAACTATAAGGAATTACGAAAAGTACAATTGCTATAACGAGGGAAATTTGTCTTGCCATAGTAGTATTTCCAAATAGATGTGTTCCAACAAAAACTGTAGAGGTTATTAAAACCAGTGACCCCAAAGAAACTAAATTGAATTGCGGGAATTTGATCAATACTTTCCAGGGACTTGTTATCTTTTGATTTCCAAATGCCCAGAAGTTATTGACTATAAAATTCCAAACAATAGATAATTCAGCAGCTATTGCAGCTGCGGGTAAAGGATGGAAAGAAAAAACTCGTGACAGTATTTCCAAAGATATAGCATTAATAAGATATCCAACAAAACCGGTGATCGCATATTTCAAAAATGGAGAATGAACTAGTTCTATCATTCTTGCAATAATGACAAATGAAAGAGTTTGAAATATAGTTTGACCGGCAGGGATCTTAGATCTTCCAGCTACTCTATCTGTCGCAGAAAAAGGAATCTCTGCGACCTTAAATCCATCCTCTACCGCTGACAAAAGAAACCCAACTTGAAAAGTGTAACCCTTAAATTTCTTAATTTTTTCTCTTTCTTTAAGAAATACCTCTTTTTTAATTGCGCGATATCCTCCGGTCCAATCATGAATGTAAAAGCGCATTAAAATACTTCTTATTACTAAATT
Organism: uncultured Gammaproteobacteria bacterium; assembly: GCA_964406285.1. Taxonomy (GTDB): domain Bacteria; phylum Patescibacteriota; class Microgenomatia; order Levybacterales; family UBA12049; genus 2-01-FULL-39-10-A. Next base: position 21,108 of record CAYORA010000005.1, on the reverse strand, counting down.
TCCTACGACTGATAAAAACTTTCTATGAAAACCCCAATTACTTGGAATTGATCCACCGTTACTATATCTGGTACCAATTACGAAATCGTGTCCTTCATCAATTTTTTTCAAAAAATCTGGGATCTTTTTAGGATCATGGAAAAAATCAGCATCCATTTCAAAGACAACATCTGCATTCATTTTTGAAATTGCATGATCCATCCCTCTTATATAAGCTGCACCCAATCCTTCTTTTTTACCAGTTATTAGCTCTATATTTTTCCATTTTTTCATGTGATCCTTTACGATATCTGCGGTTCCGTCTGGTGAATTATCATCAGCCACTAGGATTCCCATCTCATAATTTTTAATTTGGGGGAAAATATCTTTCTCAAGAACTTCTAATAATTTTTCGATGTTTCCTTTTTCGTTATATGTTGGAATTATTACTACTGCTTTCATGCTCCTTCGCTCCTTTTTATTATTATCAAATTATTATTCATATTTATTTTTCCGAAACCCGATTGGAGCTTCGGAAGCATGACCATTCCATAGTTTTAACGACGAAGGGTCATAGGCTCTTAAAATATTGTATAGTTTTGTCTAGCCCCTCTTCAAGCGGAACTTTTGGAGACCATCCCAAAACCCTTTTAGCTTTTTCTATATCTGGTTTTCTTTCTTTTGGATCATCCTGTGGAAGAGCTTCACTTTCTACAATTTCACTATTTGAACCAGATTTCTCTTTAATAAGATTTGCAAATTCTCTTACGGAATGTTCCTCATCTGAACCAATATTTATAATTTCTCCTTTTAAATCCAGGGTAAACATGAACTTTTTAAGACCCTCTACGGTATCACTTACATAACAAAGAGACCTAGTCTGGGATCCATCGCCAAACATAGAAATTGGTTCATTATTTAATGCTTGAAGAATAAATACAATTATCATTCGTTTGTCTTCTGGCAACATCCCAGGGCCATACGTATTAAAAATTCTTACTATTCTTACATCTACATCTTTTTCTCTTCCGAAATATGCAGTTATGGTTTCACCAAATCTCTTGGACTCATCATATACAGAACGAGGTCCTGTAGTCGAAACATTTCCTCTATAGCTTTCGTTCTGTGGATTTTCTTTAGGATCTCCATACACTTCAGAGGTTGATGCAAATAGAAATGTAGCATTGTTTTTCTGGGCAAGTCTTAAGAGATTAAAAGTCCCAGTAGTATTTGCTTCCATCGTTTCCTCTGGGAGGGCGTGATAGCTAATTTTACTATGATGATTTGGACTAGCTGGAGAAGCTAAATGAAAAATGAAATCAATTTTTTCGTTAATCTCAAGCGGCTTCGTAACATCATGATTTATAAAGGAAAAATTTGGATTTTTTTTTAAATCTTCTATTTTTTCGGGATTACTTGTGAGAAAATTATCTACACAAATTACTTTATATCCATCACCCAGAAGTGAATCACAAAGATGTCTACCGATAAAACCTGCCCCGCCAGCTACAATAACTGTTTGCATTAACCCTCGTTCCTTTTCTCGCGTTCTAAATCTGACTTAACCATCATTTCAACTAATTCTCTGAAGCTTGTTTTTGGACTCCATCCGAGCTCACTTTTGGCTTTTGAAGCATCCCCGATAAGATGATCTACCTCCGCTGGTCTAAGATGTGCATCAACATTTGAGATTACATATTTTTGCCAGTCAGAAATTCCTACATGATTAAATGCAATTTCTACAAATTCCTGAACAGAATGGGTTTCTCCAGTTGCCACAACATAATCATCGGGCTTATCCTGCTGTAGCATCATCCACATAGCCTCTACATAGTCTCCTGCAAATCCCCAGTCTCTTTTAGCATCTAAATTACCGAGCTCTAACTTATCCTGTTTCCCAAGACTAATTCGGGCAACTGCATGAGAAATTTTCCTAGTTACAAATTCCAGACCCCTCCTTGGAGATTCATGATTAAATAAAATTCCAGAGCAAGCAAACATATCAAAACTTTCTCTGTAATTTAGCGTTATATAATGACCGTAAACTTTAGCAACTCCGTATGGGCTCCTAGGATAGAATCTAGTAGTTTCTTTCTGAGGAATTTCTACAACTTTTCCAAACATTTCCGAAGAAGAAGCCTGGTAAAATTTAATTTTTGGATTTACATTTCTAACAGCTTCAAGTATTCTAGTAACTCCAATTGCAGTAAACTCTCCTGTTAAAACTGGCTGATCCCACGATGCTTTAACAAATGACTGAGCTGCTAAATTATAAACTTCATCTGGCTGGGAAACCTGAAGTGCGGAAACTAAAGAGCTCTGATCTAATAGATCTCCTGAAAGAATATGAATCTTATCCTCAATATGCTTGATTCTCTCATTATTTACTGTACTTGATCTTCTAGTTGTGCCGTAAACTTCGTACCCTTTATCAAGTAAAAATTCTGCTAAGTATGATGCATCCTGTCCTGTAATTCCTGTAATAAGAGCTCTTGGCATAAAATTATTTTAGACTATTTTCCTAAAGTATTCTAGGGTATCTTCGAGTGTTTTTTCAATTGGTATTTCTGGCTTCCATCCTGTCAAATTTTCAAATTTAGAAGGATCACACAAAAGCTCAGGGTCATCTGATGGACGCATAAGGCTGGGATCCTGTTCTATCTTTATTTCTGTTGTGCTCATACCTTTTAGAATATCTAGAATTTCTGATATCTTATGTGAAGTTCCACTTCCTAAATTATAAACATCTCCACTTTTCCCTTTTTCTAAAGCCAGTAAATACGCCCTTACCATGTCTCTAACATCTGTAAAATCCCTTTTTGCCTCAAGATTTCCAACTGACATTACAGATTCTTTTCCTTTTTCGATGAGAGCGATTTTATTTGCAAACGCCGATACTACGAAATGAGGTGGTTGTTTTGGACCAACATGGTTAAAAGGACGCACTCTAACAATATTTAATTTATGAGAATTAAAATATTGAAGCCCTAAAAAATCCTGAGCGAGTTTTGAGACTGAATATGGACTAGTAGGATTAAATGGTGTACTTTCATCAATCGGTAAATCTTCTGAGGTTACTAACCCATAAACCTCCGCTGATGAAATAATTAATATTTTAGATTCTATTAAATTATTTACCCTAATAGCTTCTAGTAAATTAATCTCAGAAAGTACATTATTCATAAAAGTCTCTCCGGGGTTCGAGTAACTTTTTTTGGCTGAGGGTAATGCTGCAAGATGAAAAAGGTAATCAGGCTTTTCGTACTCTATTAATTTAAATGTGGAATCCGCATCCATCAAATTTAATTGATGAAGCCTTATCCAATCTTTATTGTCTAAATTTGAAAGACTCTTATCGTTTAGGTATGTGCCGCTTACTTCAAATTTATTTTGCTTAAGAAGATAATCAGATAGATAATTCCCAGCAAATCCCGTAATTCCGGTTATTAAAACTTTCGTCATCTTCCTACTCCAATATAGGAGAATCCTAACTTTTTCATCTCTTGCGGATCGTAGATATTCCTTCCATCAATTATATTTGGTTCCCTCATTAGACTTTTTATTTGAGTTAAGTCAACTTCCTTAAACTCATTCCAATCTGTGAGAATAATTAAAAGTTCTGCATCTTTTACCGTGGTATATATGTCATCTCCAAATTCAATGCCCTCAAAAATTCTTTTTGAGTTTTCTACAGCTTGTGGATCAAAGGCGGTAATATTTGCTCTCTCCTGTTTTAGAAGTTCAATAATATCAATTGAAGGCGCATCTCTCATGTCATCAGTATTTGGCTTAAAGGCAAGACCCAACACCGCAACCTTCTTACCAGTCATATCACCTAAAATCTTCCTTGCTTTTCTAACTATGTCTCTCTTAGCTTGTCTATTTATTTCTTCAACTTGGTCTAATAACGAAAAATCATAATCATGGTCTGAAGCGATTGAAATTAGAGCCTTCACGTCTTTTGGAAAACAACTTCCACCATATCCGGCTCCAGGATAAAGGAAGTGTCTTCCAATTCTCTTATCAAGCCCAATTCCATCTAGCACCCTTAAGCCATCAGCGTTAACTGATTCTGCAAGCTTTGCTATCGCATTTGCAAAAGAAATCTTAGTTGCAAGGAAAGAGTTAGCTGCATATTTTATAAGCTCTGCAGTTTCAAGATTCGTATGAACGAATGGAGCTTCAATTGGCTTATGTAAATTTACCAATATGTCCCGCGCCTTATCACTATTTGTTCCAACGACAATTCTATCTGGATGAAGTGTATCTTCGATCGCAGTTCCTTCTCTCAAAAATTCTGGTACTGACGCTATATCAAACTCTACATCTTTTGGTTTTACTTCTGAAATTATTTTCTCTATTCTTTTATTTGTCCCAACGGGAACAGTACTTTTCGTAGCAACTACAGTATAGTTTTTTAGATTTTTACCAACTTCTTTTGCAACTTCAAAAACTGTAGAAAGCTCGGCATCTCCAGTTTTCTGTGGAGGAGTTCCAACCGCAATAAATACAATTTCAGAATCTTTGATTGCTGGATCATAATCTAAAGTAAACAAAAGGCGACCCGCGTCTACATTTTTCTTAACCATTTCTGCAAGACCTGGTTCGAAAATTGGGATTATCCCTTTTTTTAAATTTTCAATTTTCTCTGGTGTATGACCAATGACATAAACAGTATTTCCGAAGTCTGCAAAAACAGTTGCTGTAACTAATCCTACGTATCCGTGTCCTATAAAAGTAATTGTCATAGAGGGTTATTGTTGGGATTTGATTTCCACTAAACCTTCGTCAAATCCCTTCATTTTTACTCCTAATTCACCTATTCTAGCATTTCTAAGCTGCAAATTAAATGGTCTTGGAGCCCTATCTTTAAAAAATTCTTCACGCGTAACTCGAGAAACCAAGCCAGAATCTAAACCGAACTCTTCTGCAATTTTTATTGCTGCTTCGTACGGAGTTAAGGCCTGATCCCCAACTGCATGATAAATTCCAGTTGCATCATTTTTTATTAACGCATCAATGGCATATGCTATATCATCAATTAAGGTTGGGCAAAATATTTGATCCGTAACTCCTTTTATTTCTTCTCCATTTTTCAATTTATCAATAATTGCCCTAACGAAATCTTTTTTAGGCTCAAATTGAGCTCTATATGGAAATGCTAATCTTAAAATAATATATGGAGCACCTGATTTTTCAACTTTTTTTTCTCCTTCATATTTTGTTTTAGAATACCAATTAATAGGATTTGGGAGGTCAGTTTCTGAGTAAGATTCTCCTTCTACTTTATTACCATCGAAAACAAAATCTGTAGAAATATAAATTATTTTCTTTCCTAATTCTCTGCAAATTTCCGAGACATTTTTTGTGCCTTCTACATTTATTTTCCAGGCTTCTCCCTCTTCACCTAATTCCTTATCTTTTTCGCAAGCATCAACGTCTGCTTTTGCAGAAAATTGAATGACAAATTTCGCATCAGGATAATTTTTTAAAGCAGTCAAACTCCCGACATCTGTAATATCAACTCCAGTCGATCTACTTAAATTTATAAATTCGTAATCACTCAAAAGCTCTGTTATTCTGCTGCCGACTAAACCGCTTAATCCAAGTCCAATTATTTTTGGTTTCATATTTTTCCTATTACTGGTATATCAAATTTTTGCTTTTCATATTCTAGAAAAAGATTTATATTTTCGAAATGGTCAAATGCAAACTCGTCTTTATCAGGTAAAGAATCGGAATCAAACCACTTCATTTCAGAATTCTCTTCATCCATTTCCCCAGTTTTTTCTAATACTTTCCCAGTATAAATAAAAGCGACATTTTGCCTATCTTCTTTTGGTCTATCTGGATTATCTGCGATTCTTATAAGTTGAATAATTTCTGATTCATATCCTGTTTCTTCCTTAATTTCTCTTACCGCAGCTTTTCTTGTGTTTTCATCTCGATCTAAAAATCCTCCAACTAAAGCCCATTTTTCTCCATTTAAAAGATGCTTTGCTCTTTTAACTAATAAAATTTGTCTTTTGTCGTTTAGAAGAATTATATTTACTACAACATGGCGGAGACTAGCAGGTGACTCATTTTCAAACGTACAATTAATCATTACCGTACTGTTTGCTATAGTAGTTTTGATAACTTCCGCTTTTTACATCCTTCCACCAGCTTTCATTTTCCTGATACCACCTAACTGTTGATTCAAGCCATTCATCAAATGTGTGGAGCGGCTCCCAGCCCAATTCATTTTTTATTTTTGAAAAGTCAATTGCATATCTCCTATCATGTCCTGGTCTGTCTTTAACAAATTCAATCATTGATTCGTCTTTTCCCATAATATTCAATATTTTTTTAACAACTTCTAGATTATTCACATCTTGAGTTAAACTTCCTACGCAGTACGTTTCTCCAATTTTTCCTTTTGATAAAACCAAATCAATTGCTCGGCAATGATCTTCAACGTAGAGCCAGTCCCGAACGTACAAACCATCACCATAAACAGGGACTTTTTTACCTTCTATTAAATTTGTTATAGCAAGTGGGATTAATTTTTCTGGAAAATGATAAGGGCCATAATTATTTGCACAATTTGTAATAGTTACTGGAAGCTCAAAAGTATCAAAATATGCCCTAACTAAATGATCAGAACCTGCTTTACTTGCAGAATAAGGACTATGCGGGTCATATCGAGTGCTTTCGTCAAACTTCTCGGTACTATCCAGCGCTAATGCACCAAAAACCTCGTCAGTAGAAATATGATGAAATCTCTTAATATTATTTTTAAGAGCTGCATCTAAAAGCACTTGGGTTCCTACAACATTTGTTACCACAAATGATGCGGGCTCCATAATCGAGCGATCCACATGACTTTCAGCTGCAAAATGAACTACAGTATCAATCCCTTCCATCGCTAAATTCACAGCCTGAGAGTCACAAATATCTCCGTGGATAAATGAATAATTTGGATTTTTTTCGACCGTTTTTAAGTTTTCAAGATTTCCAGCGTAAGTTAATTTATCAAAATTTACTATTATGTCTTCTGGATGATTTTTCAGCCAATAGAGGATAAAGTTGGAGCCGATAAATCCTGCTCCTCCGGTTACAAGAAGTTTCATTCTTTATTTTCTAATTTAGATATAGTTCCTTCTTTTACTTTTTCTGCGACTTGATTACTTGCTTTCAATAACTCATCAAAAGAGGTTCCCGCATCAATCCACCAATCGATTATTTTACACTTAACTTTCCCGTCAGCTACGTATAAGTTATTCAAATCAGTGACCTCTAATTCTCCTCTTGCTGATGGGCTTAGTTTTCTGATTCTGTCAAAAACTGATTTATCATACATATAAATTCCAGTCTGAGCGATATTTGATTTAGGGTTTTGTGGCTTTTCTTCAATTGAAACTACATTTCCCTCGGAATCTAATTCGATAATTCCATATTGATTTGCATTCCCAGTAACTTCTATTCCAAAAACTCTTGCACCACCATCTGACTGCTCAAATTCTTTTACTGAATCACTCAAATCATATCCAAAAATATTGTCCCCCAAAACTACACAAAGAGGTCCTTCATCTGCAAAAGATTCAGCTAAAGATAGAGCGTCTGAAATTCCTCCATCAGGCTTTTCCTGGTATGCATACTCTAAATGTTTTAACCCAAATTGATGGCCATTTTTTAGAATACCCAGGAAATGACCTACATGAGGACCAGAAGTAACAATTAATAGATCGGTAATTCCAGCTTTTACCATCGCTTCAATTGGATAGTAAATCATTGGCCTATCGTAAACATGCAGCAAATGTTTATTTGTAACGTGCGTTAAAGGATAAAGTCTTGTTCCGAGTCCTCCTGCTAAAATTACGCCTTTCATAATATTTTTTAATAAACCCTTGTGCTTATCCGGCGGGTTAAATTCCAAATCCCCCTTTAAATATAAAGAAGGCCGCTGCTATTCCAAGTGCAGCAATAAGAACATATTCTATCACAATTTTAGCTACTAAATCGTGATTTATCAAATGATGAATTACTCCAATTAAAACATACGAAAATCCGAGCCCAACGACGATCATCATTTGCACTTGTCTATCAGGGGATACAGCAAAAACTAAAGATAATCCTCCAAGAAGAATTGCTGAAAGCAAGAAGTAGTAAGCTATATGATTCTTTTTCATACTATTAAACCTCCACCCAAAACACTCATGCAAATTACTATAGCAAATAGAAATATCGCGTGATCTAAATTATGCCCAACGAATCTCACGATCTTTTTTCTCTCAATGAGAACTAGATCTAAAAGAAGCACTGATATAAAGCCGAGAAGCAAAACTATTGCTAGCTCGCCCGATCTGGACATTCCTGGATTCATCGACACACCTGAAATTTCAAATCCCAAAACCTTTCTTGATGTTGATTTTCTTGGATTGCTTTTTTGTGCAACAGGTGCATAATTTTTACTCCCAAATTCCTGAACCACTAAAAATGTTTGCTCACCATTTAGCACTCCTGATTTAACCGCAAATCCTACATCCTTAAAATTAGATGACAGAATATTTGCTCTATGGGTAGGGCTCGCCATCCATGCATTTACCACATCCGATGCGCTACTAAACCCTCTTGCTAAATTTTCTCCTGCATAAACATAGTTATATCCTGATTGTTTTATAAACACCCAAGGAGTTGTTCCATCTGGAGAATTATGCGCCCAATAATTTTTCGCAAACATATCGTCTGCTTTTTTACTTGCAGCTTCAGCTAGCTGAGAATTATTAGATAGTGCTTGTAAGCCATTCTCTGTCCTTTTCTGATTTGTAAAATTTAAAAGTTCTTGGGAGGAAATATCGGCATATGCTCTAATATGAGAGGCAATGGGATTTGAAGAAAAAAGTATAGAACTGAAAATAAAAAAAGCTATAATGAATAGAAGTGCTTTTGGATGGAGAACATGAGCTCTATGATTATTCCTAGGATGGGGAAAGATTAGACAGTAAAAAAAATCCCGCATAAGAAAAGTATATCACGAGTATTCGGGGAGAGCTTGATCAAGCTTTGAACCGTTAACTTTGATGTCAATTCCAAATCCTAATGCATTTGCGATAGCAACTCCAACCCTAGTTCCAGTAAAAGATCCAGGGCCAGTATTTACAAGAACCTCATCTAAATCTTCTGGCTTAATATTATTTCTTTTTAATATTTTTTCAATTAATAAAAGAGTTACTTGAGACCTTGGCTGTGCAGGCTCAACAATTTCGTCAGAAGCATTATCCCTCTCAAGTTTTATGAGAGTTTTAGTGTTATCGGTAGTGTCAATTACAATTCTATTCATAAATCGATTTTTACAGCCCCCTGCCTAATAATTCTCCAGGGCTTCTCTGTACAATCGATTACAGTGCTCGCTAGATTTTCTCCCTTGGTTTTACCTTCCACTATAAAGTCTACTAGTTTTGTAAGAGATTTATCAAGTTCTTCAAATTTATAAGGAGTTTGTTCCCCATGAAAGTTTGCTGATGGACCCAGAATAGGCACTCCTAACTCTTCAACGATTCTTCTTGGAATGAAATGATCCGGAATCCTAACACCTAAGTTTTCCCCGCCTCCGCGTACCAAATCAGGAACCTTAGAAGTATCGCATTTTAAAACAATTGTTAATGCACCAGGCCAATATTTAATCATTAATTCTTCTACGCTAGAATCAAAAGTCACGAACTCCTTTACTCTTTCTATAGAATCAAACAAAACAGGTGTTGCTTGGCTCTCGGGTCTTTTTCGAATTTTAAACAATTTTTTTATCGCGCGCTCATCATCCATTCGGCAACTTATCCCAAATGCAGTGTCTGTAGGAAGAATAACTATTCCCCCTGTTTTTATTATTTTTATGGCTTGCTCCACTTCATTCATATTTTTTCTATTTCAATTTCTCTCTTGCTATCTCCAAGATAAACAAATTTTATTCTGTATCCTTTTTTAGGAATAAAATTAATTAATTTTTCTGCCCATTCTATTATTGTCACTGAAGCATCAGTTGAAATAAATTCTGAAATCCCAAGTTTATCGAGTTCGCTCGATTCATCAATTCGATAAAGATCAATATGATTTAAGGTGTCAAATTTCTCTGATTCGATTGCGTGACTTCTTACTAAAACAAATGTAGGAGATAAAATTTTATCTTTTATTTTTAATCCTTTTGCAATTCCTTGAACAAATGTCGTTTTTCCAGCACCTAAATCTCCAGACAAAAGAACAACATCGCCTCCATCTAAATCTTTTGAAAATT
>CAYORA010000005.1:0-10759 GCA_964406285.1 uncultured Gammaproteobacteria bacterium | reverse complement strand
CCTAAATCTCCAGACAAAAGAACAACATCGCCTCCATCTAAATCTTTTGAAAATTCCTCTCCCAATTTAATTGTTTCATTACTATTATTTGTTAAGTATTTTTTCATAAATTTCCTCTATATTTAAATATTTTAAACTAAAAGACAAAACTCCGGCAAAAATTAATAATATGCCTCCTAAAATAATTACTACCGGCATTTTTCTGTCAGTTGCTCCTAAAACTTCTGTTTTATTTGAAACCTCGGGAACTTCAGTTATATTTCTAATACCAATAAAACTATTACCTTCAAATGTACGGGTTATTTTACCAGAATTTTCTAAATTTGACGAAGAACGCGTGGGAACCCTAGATACCATAGAAGCAGTTGAAACGCTTTTAGCTAGAGTTGGGGACTTCGCGGGAGAATTCGTGTCAGGTTTTGGAGTAGGCGGAGATTTAGTGGGAGTTGGAGTTTTTGAGGGTGTGGGAGTTGGTGGAGTAAACACTGCTGAAGAATTATTTGAGGAGTTTTTCGAAGAAGTTGTAAAAATTGTCCAAATACCTCCACCGTCCGTAAGCCTACCTGCTGACTGATCTATGCCTGGAGCAATTAAACCTCCCTGATTTCCATATGCAACCTGATCTACAGTTAAATTATCAGAAACCTGAACCAATCTTATAATATCTCCACTGTTGTTTAATTTATTTGCCCAATCAAAAATAATAAAGCTCTGAGGAGTTAAAATACCTGATAGATCTAATTTATTATTTTCAGTAGAATCTCTTATTTTAAAATTGGAAAGATCTATAGCAATAGAATCCGGATTATATATTTCAATCCAGTCATCGGAAGTGCTTGAAGAAAATTCATTAATCTGAGGAGCTGCCAAAGAAATAGAAGGAGAGAAAATATTTATTAGAAAACAGACAATAAAAATCTGCTTTTTCATTTTATTTACGGAATATGCCAATAAAGACTTACAGTTCCATTCTTATGATCTACAATTATTCCTTTTCCAAGTGATCCGTTATAGCTACAAGTTGCACTCGTTGCATATGCATCTCCTGATTCCATAGCCCTGATCGGTGTACCAAATGGATTGGCAATATCAATTCCTGTATGAGTGCCAAGGAAATATACCTCTCCATACCAAGTTGTTACACTTCCTGGATATCCTGGCACTGGCTGTTGATACGAAGAGTTTTCCAAATATGGCTTCGGGTCAACCCTATTTCCCACAACTCTATTATTCTGAACCGTTGCATTTACATAAACTTCGAAATGTAAATGAGGACCAGTTGAGCATCCACTTGATCCAACCCCCGCAATAATATCTCCTTTATTTACGGGGCCAATTTTTGCATTAATATTACCCAGTGCTATATTAATAGATGCAGCGTCCGCTTTAAGTCTTGCAAGTAGCTCCTGAAATTTTGCTTCATCATTTTTTGTAACTGCTAAAAGCTGCTCTTTTTGAGCTTTTTCAGTATCAAGTTGCGCTTGATAGCTTTCGAGTTCTTCATTAAGCTGTTCAATTTTTACTTTTTTATCTTCAAAAATATCTTTTTGATTAGAATAATCATTTCTAGCCTGTACTGTATCGTAGATCAAACGCTTATCATGAGCCTGTGCAATTCTTAAGTAATTTGCTTTTTTTACAAAATCTTCTACATTTGATGAGGTTAAAAGCATTTGAAACTGCGAAGTGCTTCCAACAATATATGTCTCTTTAATTCTGTTGATTAATATCTCAGACAAACTATCCAGAGAATCTTCAAGTTTTACAATTTTTTTATCAGCTGTATCGATATCAAGCGTAAGATCAGATATCTGAGCTCTCGCTGAGTCAATTTTAAGCTGAGTCAATTTTATTTGATTATCAATTACTCCAATTTGGGAGGAAAGCGTTTTCTCTTCACCCTGGAGTGCTGATATTTTTGCTTGAGTCTCATCAATTTGTCTTAAAATTTCCGCCTGGTTTTTTGATTGTCCTGAAGTAGGAGTTGGTGTTGCGGTCTGTGCTGTAGCGGAAATCTTAAAAATAAAACTTAGAGCAGTAAAAACAAAAAGCGATAAAAGTAGATATGGCAAAAGCGTTTTAAGTTTCATCTTTCAATTATACACTTTAAAAAAAGTGTTATTTTAAATATCTCAAAACAGCGAGGTAGCTGGAGAAAGCACCAAGTATAATAGCAACTACTGCCTCTATCGCCAAAAGCTCAAGTAGAAAAACGGGCGAAATAGGAAGAACTGGAATTCCTTTTAAGAAAGATGCTAGATATGGAGTCACATACAAAAGTGCACCTACGGAAATTAGCCAACCAATCAAAGCTCCTACTAATCCATAAAATACTCCTTCTAAAATAAAAGGCCATCTAATATACCAGCTCCCAGCACCGATAAGTCTCATTGTCTCAATATCAGATTTCTTCTGGGATATTTTTATTCCGATAATAGTAACCATAATAAATACTGAAACCATCGATAAAATTACAACAACCGCAAGACCTATTTTTCTAAGTGCACCGGTCCAGGAACTAAGTGTGGATACAACATCTTTTTGGAATACAACCTCCTGAACAATTGTAGACTTTTTAAGCGTATCTGAAACAAGAGCCAAATCTTCAATATTATACGTTGCTATCTCAAGCGAAGCTGGTAATATATCTGCTGTAACCAAATCAAGAAGTAATGGGTCATCCTTATTTTGTTCTTTATAAATTCTTAACGCTTCTTCTTTTGAAACAAATTTAACTTCTGAAATAAGCCCTGATTCTTTCAAGGAATTTCCAAGCTCTTCAATGTCCGCCTGCTTTGCCTCATCTCTGAAAAATGCAGTAACTTGCGGCTTGGATTCGAAATAATCAACAATTCTAGTAGAGCCAAAAATTATTAATGCGAATATTGAAAACGCTAAAAATGTAAGCATCATTACAAATATCGCAGCAATTGCCTGATATGGAGACCTTCTTATATTTCTCCATGTTGTACCTATAGATTTCATTTTAATGCCTCCTCAAAATCGTCTGTCTTAACTTCTTTTTTCTCCTCTTTCTTTTCCTCTACTTCTTTCTTGTCTTCTTTGCCTTCATGATGCTCTTTAGATTTATGGCCTTTTTTATCATTTACTATTTCACCTTTGTTAAGCTCAATCGTTCTCTTGTTAAGCTTTTTTATAATTTCACTATTATGTGTCGCCATAACAACAGTCGTTCCTTTTTCATTTATATCAGATAAAAGTTTTACAATTTCCCAAGAAGTTGCATCATCTAAATTTCCGGTTGGCTCATCCGCTAACAAGATCTCGGGAGAGAGAATTAAAGCCCGTGCAATTGCTGCTCTTTGAAGCTCTCCTCCTGAAAGTTGTACTGGAAATTTATCCTTATGCTCTAAAATCCCAACTTGATTTAGAATTTCCATTGCACGACTTATAGCATCTTTTTTCTTAGTTCCGATTACCTCAAGGGGAAGCGTAGTATTTTCAAGAATTGTTCTATCATGAAGTAGTTTTAAATCCTGGAATATTACACCAATTCTTTTTCTAAGCTCTGGAATTTTTTTACCCGGAAGTTTTATAATATCCCAATCATTGACCACAACTTTTCCCTGACTCGGAAGCATCTCGCGGATTAAAATTCTAAAAATGGTAGTTTTCCCAGATCCGGTTGGGCCAATTAAAAAAACAAACTCTCCCTTTTCTACTGTAAAAGAGACATCTGAAATTGCGAAAACCCCTGTACCAAATTTTTTTGAAACATTTTCAAGGCTAATCATCTTTATTATGGACGTTGTGGGGACTATTCAAGAACTTCTACTCTTCCAACATCCATTAACCAGCCTGCATGTTGGGCTTTTTGAGTCTGGCCCCACACTTTAATCTTTTTATTCAAAACTAGAGACAAATCCACCGTACTTGAAGTTAAATAAACATACTGACTTTCTCCACCTGGACGCTCTAAATGATACTGTCCTTCTCCTTCAATTCCACCCTCCTTAAGAACTCCTTCTGCGGTATCCTTAAAAGTACTTGTGTCATTTGAACCCATGGCTGTTCCTTTAGAAACCTGAGATTTATCAGTAACTTGTTTTGTAGGTTCAAGATTTGCGGTAGTTCCTTTTGCAATTAAAAATCCGCTACCAGCACCTAAAAGAACCATAACAACCACAACTATTGCTATCATCATTTTTGGAGATTTAGTTGATTTTGTGTCAAATTGTCGCACTAATTTTTCCTCTGTAGTCTTATCTTTTTCCATAAGATTAAGGATCTTTACCACTCTAAGTAAAACATATTTGAGTGTTTTAATCAACCCTAAATGCTTCGGAGTTCAGCTTCTATAAATTTATCAATATCGCCATCTAAAACTCCTTGGGTGTCCGAAGTTTCATAGTCAGTTCTAAGATCTTTTACCATTTTATACGGATGTAAAACATAGGATCGAATTTGATTTCCCCAACCAGGAGTTTTATATCCGCCTTTTAGTGCTGCTTCATTCTTTTTTCTTTCTTCTTCCTGCAAAAGCCAAAGTTTTCCAACCAAAAGCTTCATCGCATATTCCCTATTTTTCCCTTGGTATCTTTCCGAATGAGCTGTCACCACAATACCAGTTGGCTTGTGCTTAAGACGAACTGCAGTACTAACTTTATTTACATTTTGCCCACCATGACCTCCAGATCTATAAAAATCCCATTCCACATCCTCTTCTTTTACCTGAATTGCCCCTGCATCTTCAATTTGAGGAACTACTTCGACTAGAGCAAATGAAGTCTGCCTGAGATTATCAGCATTAAAAGGAGACTGGCGAACAAGCCTGTGAACACCAGCTTCAAGCTTGAGCAAACCGTACGCATATTCTCCAAGAACAAGAAAAGTTATACTTTTTAATCCAGCTTCTTCTCCAGGTGTTTCATCAATTGTTTCGAGACTAAAACCTTTAAGCTCTGCATATCTTGAATACATTCTGTAAAGCATTTGTGTCCAGTCCATAGCCTCCACTCCTCCTTGACCAGCATGAATGGAAATAATTGCGGCAGATTTATCAAAATCTCCAGAAAAATAAAGTAAATGCTCGAGTTCCCCTAAAAGCTCTTCTGCTTCCTCAAGATTTCCAGAATCAATCAAGGTCTTTAGATTTTTAGCATTTTCAATATCCTTTTGGAGACTGGCCATTTCTTTCATTTTTTTAGTCGCATTTTGTGGATCTTTCCAGAAATCCGGCATCATAGATTCTCCTTCTATGTGCTTAAAGGCTATTTCTTTTTCGCTTAAATTTATTTTTTGAAGAACTTTTTCCGCTCTTCCTTTTATTTCCTCCATACTAAATTTCTGAGCAGAGTTTCATGCAGGTATTTCTAGCTTCATTACTCGGTAAATCTTTTAGACTCTCCATATCTCTTAAAACTTTTTGAATTTGTGGAGAGGATGATGCAACTTCTTCAGGATCTAGCCCTTCAATATTTCTTTTTAACTCCTCAATTTTTGAACCCACTTCATTTACTACGTTAAATCGAGGTATCTCTACATCAGGTTTTTTAATTGGAGTTGGGGTTACTTCTACATTTTGACCTAAAACACCATCATCAGATGGGAAAAAAGTAGTTTTAATTTCGCGAACTGCAAGAATTGCGACTATTACAAAAAACGCTGTAATTATTACCCTCTTCTTATCCCACTCTTCATTTGATTCTTCTTCTTTTTTCCTAGTCCTTATTGGCTCTTTAACTGGCTCTTCTTTTTTTCTAAAAATCATAACTCAATTCTAAAGTTTAGCTGTCATATTTGCAAACATATAGCACTAATTCAACTTAAATGGTAATATCATGTTATGAACTCAGTTGATGTAATCTGCATAGGTAATGCTACAATTGATGTTTTCGTTCTTCTTAAAAATCTTCAGAAATTTACTTATGATAAATTTTCAAATAATATTTCATTTCCTCTTGGCGAGAAAGTTCCACTCGATGAACATAAATTGACTCTTGGCGGAAATGCAGCGAATCTTTCAGTGGGATTAAAACGACTCGGACTAAATACTTGTCTTGCTGCAGAAATTGGTAGCGACGAATTTTCTGAAAAGATTACGAATACGTTAACTAAAGAAGGCGTGGATCAAACATTTATTAAAAGAGGGGACAGACAAACACCATATTTTAATATAGTCCTTTCATATGCTGGCGACAGAACAATTCTTGATGAGAGAACTCCAAGCGAGGAAATTTTAGAGATAGGAACTGTAAATCCTAAGTTTTTTTATCTAACTGGTTTAAATGGCAAATGGGAAACTATTTTTGATAAAGTCATTTCAAAAAATCCAAACTCTTTATTTGCATTTAACCCCGGGAGCAGACAACTAAATGATGGGTTTGAAAAAACTTTAGAACTATTACCTAAAACTGAAATTCTTTTTGTAAATTTAGCAGAAGCTCAAAAAATAATCGGTGATCAAGAAACCGATATAAAAAATTTAATGACAAAGCTTAAGGAGAAGGGTCCTAAAATAGCAGTCGTAACTGATGGAATAAATGGGTCATATTCGATAGATAAAACTGGCAATATTTTTCATATTGGCCCACTATCAAAAGACAAACCAACTGAAAGAACAGGAGCTGGTGATTCTTATGCAGGAGGATTTATTTATGCAATCATAAGAGGAAAACCAGTGGAAGAAGCAATGAGATATGGTGCCATAAATGCAGACAGCGTTATCAAAAAAATCGGGGCTCAGGATGGCTTATTAAGGGTTGAAGAATTAGAAGAAATTTCAAATAAAAACGAAGAATTCAAACCAAACCAAATATGACAGACCTATCAAGAATTACAAAAAACGGAAAAGCACTTTTCCTCGCATATGATCAGGGAATGGAACATGGCCCGGTAGATTTTGATGATGAAAACGCGGATCCACAAAATATAATCGATATTGGATTAAAAGGTGGATTTACGGGAATTATTTTTCAAAAGGGAGTTGCGGAACAGTATTACAAAAAAGAATATGAATCCACGATTCCTCTTATTATCAAACTAAATGGAAAAACAAATTTAAATGATGACCCTGATCCTTACTCACCACAAATTTGTACAGTTGAAGAAGCGCTAAGCATTGGCGCTTCAGCTGTTGGATATACAATTTATGTTGGAAGTCGCCATGAATCTAAAATGTTTAAAGAATTCAGTAAAATTGAACAAGAAGCACATAAAGCTGGTATTCCTTTTATTGGCTGGATGTATATAAAGGGAAGCGGCGCAGAAGGAAAAGACATTAAAGAACTCACAGCCTATGCAGCAAGACTTGGACTTGAAATGGGAGCAGATATAATAAAAATAAAATATCCAGGGGACGAAAAAAGCTTAAGATGGGCAGTTGATAATGCCGGAAAAACTGGAGTCGTTATTTCAGGAGGAGCTAAAGAAGACGAAGCAAGCTTTCTAGAAACAGTCCAAACCGCAATGAACGCTGGATGCATCGGGATGGCAGTTGGAAGAAATATTTGGCAGTCTGATAATCCCCACGAAATAACAAGAAAGGTTAGGGAAATAATATGGCCATAAAAGTTTATTTAGCAACTGATCATGCAGGTCTTGATATAAAAAATAAAATAATCGATTACTTAAAAGAATTGGGATATGATGCTGAAGATTGTGGAGCTTTTACGTATGACAAAAATGACGACTATCCTGATTTAATTTCAGAAGCTGCTAAAAAGGTATCAGAAAATCCTGAAAGTTTTGGAATAGTTTTTGGTGGTTCTGGACAAGGAGAACAAATTGTTGCTAATAAATTTAAAAACGTAAGGTGTGCGCTTTTTTATTCCCCAGCTCTTCCTGCTCAAGCAATTGACATAAATGGAAATGAAAGTCAGGATGAATATGAAATGCTAAGACTGACTCGCGCTCATAATAATTCAAATATGCTCTCTCTAGGAATTAGATTTTTAACAGAAGAACAAATTAAAAATGCAGTTAAAATATTTCTAGAAAGCCCCTTCCCCGGAGACGAAAGACATACTAGAAGAATTGAAAAAATCAGGAATCTTGAGTAGCTTTTCCTACCATTAAAACTTCTTCAATTAGCCTATTAGCGTATCCATATTCATTGTCATACCAGGCTATCACTTTTACCATATTTCCTCCAACAACCTGGGTTAGACTAAGATCTACGATCGCGGAATGTGAATTTCCAACTATGTCAGTAGAAACGATTGGCTCCTCAGTGGCTTCTAAAACTCCTTTAAAATTATTTTTCTTAACTGCTGCCTTGAAAGCATTATTTACTTCTTCAACTGTCACGTTTTTTTTAAGTACAAACGTAAAATCTGAAAGTGACCCGACAGGAACTGGCACACGAATTGCTAAGCCATTAAAAATTCCATCAAGTTCTGGAAGTGCCTTTGCCGCAGCTTTTGTGGCCCCTGTACTCGTTGGGACAATATTTTCTGCTGCTGCTCGCGCCCTGCGATAATCCTCATGACCTCCATCCTGTAAACGCTGATCTTGAGTATAACCATGAATAGTTGTCATCATCGCTTTTTCTATTCCAAATTCATCAGAAAGTACTTTTGCAACCGGAGTAATACAATTTGTCGTACAGGACGCGTTACTTATTATATTTGAGCCTGAATAATCTGAGTCATTAACTGAAAGAACATAAGTTTCTATATTTCCACCTTTTGCAGGAGCTGAAAGTACTACATTTTTTGCACCTGCTTTTACGTGAAGATTTAAATCTTCTAGGCTTGTAAAATGACCCGTAGACTCAATTACTACATCAATGTTCAAATCTTCCCAGGGAAGAAGTGAAGGATCTTTTTGAGAATAAACAAAAGTTTTTCTTCTTTTGTTAACGACAATCCTACCAAGCAAATCTTTCTTAGATTCTTTTGTTGACTCAATCGCCACTTCATCTTTTAACTTTCCATAAACAGAATCATATTTAAGTAGATACATCCAGCCTTTTAGATCAGTGGATCTCCCAGCATTAATTGCGACGACTTCTATCTTACTTTTATATTTCTCAAGAATAACTCTGTGAGCAATTCTTCCAATCCTTCCGTATCCATTTATCGCTACTCTTATCATAAATCTATCTTAACAATTCTTGAACTTTTTCTACAATTGCTTTCGCATCAATTTGTTCATATGCCAAAAGCTCATCTGGAGTTCCACTTCTAGGCATTTTTGTTACCGCCAAGCTGTGGACTGGAACCTTTGAATTAAACAAACTGGAAAGTACTGCCTCTACAATTCCTCCTTCAGGCCTGTGGTCTTCTACAACCAGAATTAAACCCGTTTCATCAGCTGCTCTTTCTAGCGTCGCAGAATCTATAGGTTTAATAGAATACAGATCAATGACTCTTATGCTTATTCCCTGCTTTATGAGCTCATCATAAGCCTTAAGTGCTTCATGAAGAGTAACCCCTGCGCCAATGACTGTTACCTTATCCTTAGAAGATGTTTTTAATGTTTTACTTCCACCAATTTCAAAAATTTCTTTCTCGTGATAAATAATAGGCGTATCCATTCTAGTAGTTCTGAGGTAAACAATTCCCCTGTGGTCTGCAGCCAATGTTGTCAGTTTTTGTGTAGACACACCGTCAGACGGATATAAAATTATACTATCATTCAAAGATCTAAACATAGATATATCTTCAATAGCCATTTGTGATGCTCCATCTTCTCCAATTGAAACCCCTGCGTGGCTTCCCACAAACTTTATACTAGATTTAGCATTTACTGCCATTCTTATCTGATCATGTGCTCTTGTCCAAAAAGCTGCAAAAGTGGAAATAAATGGAATTTTTTCCCGAGTTGATAGCCCTACTGCAACTGATGCCATATTCTGCTCCGCAATAAACATCTCAAAAAATTTATCAGGATTTTTATCACCAAAAATTTCTGAATAAGTTGAATTTGAGGTTTCACCATCAAGAACCACTAGGGAAGGGTGGGAGAATGATAAGGAGAGAAGAGCCTGACCATAAGCTTTTCTTGTAGCAATTTTATCACCAATATTATATTGTGCGACATGAGAATTATTCCTGGAAGACTGTTTTCTTTCATCCAACTTATAAACAGGTTTCAAGATAGTTCCGCGAATTGACTTATCTATTTCGCCTAAGTCTTTTGCGTGTTCCCCCATCTCATCGTAGGGGAGAGCTTTTCCGTGAAAACCTTCCTTATTTTCTACTTTTTTAATACCTTTCCCTTTGATAGTTTTCGCAATAATCATCACGGGTAAATTGTGCGAATCAAGCGCCCTTGAATAAGCATGTGAAATCTCCTCAAGATTGTGACCATCAATTACAATTGTCTCCCAACCAAATGCTGAAATCCTTCTCTGATACTCTTTAACATCCCATCCCACCATCGTTTCGGTACTCTGCCCCAGGCGATTTACATCAATAATTCCTATTAAATTATTTAATTTATAATAATTCGCAAGCTGAATTGCCTCCCAAATTTGCCCTTCTGCCATTTCACTATCTCCCATCAGGACAAAAGTTTTATAATCTAACTTATCCATTCTTGCAGCTAGAGCTATACCAACTCCAACTGACAGACCTTGACCAAGTGAGCCTGTTGGAGCTTCCGTATATTTAAATTCCATTGTCGGATGTCCCTCAAGAGCACTACCAAATTTTCTATAAGTTAAAAGGTCGTTTTCTGATATTCCTCCTGCGGCTGCCCATAAAGAATAATACAAGCTCGAAGCATGCCCTTTTGAAAAAATTACCCTGTCATTATAAGGAAAATCTGGATTCTTAATGTCATATTTTAAAAA
>CAYORA010000004.1:0-36736 GCA_964406285.1 uncultured Gammaproteobacteria bacterium | reverse complement strand
GAGTAATAAAATAAACCGCCTTCTATATAGAAAATTCTCTGTTCTTGAATAAAAATCTTAGGAATTGTTAGGTGGTACCAAAGAGCATCAAATGAGAGCTCTGGTCCTAGTGCCCCAATTAAATTTACAATGGCTAAAATTCCAAATAAAACTAGATATGGCCTGATTTTTTTATTTTTAAAATTTATTCTTGGAAAATCTTCTTTATGTTTCCTGAAGTATAAATATGATCCTGCAAGCAATAAAACTGTAGAAAAAATAACAGGTCCCCGAGTTAATGCTCCGAGAATTCCCAGGCTGAAAATTACATAACTATAAATTCCTACTAAAAAAGCTAGCGCAAACATATTCCTCCCCTACATAAAAGAATTATTAAATAATAAAGAAGAATTAAGACTGACCAAATAAGAAAAATGGAGTTTAACTTTTTTGCCATAAAAGCCAAAGCTTTCCTCGGACAAGAAATGAATGAAAGCTCATAAGTATCGCATGGACTAAACCCGCAGTGCCATCTAAAATTCCAAGTTTTAGAAAATAATTTGTGACAAATTTTGCTTTAGGATAAAGAATTATCGATAGAGCATTCGCTTTTATTCCTTTTTCTTTAAGCTCCTCCGCACGAAGATCTGTATAGAAATTTATTTCTCTTAAAAACTCTGAAATTGTCGGATGCGGATAGTGCTTAATTGGATTTATCAATATTCCTACTTCACTTTTTGTTTCCCATGTCTCGTGAACTTTTCCCTTCAAACTACCTTTATTTTTATTAAAAAGTCTCAATAACTTTGTTCTTCCTGTTTCCCCGTGCATAAGCTCCTTTCCCCACATAAAATCTCGCCTAGGGATCAAAAACCCCGAATACTCTTCAGAAATTCTCTCTTTTATCTCTGTTGAAAGTTCTTGGGAAATTCTTTCATCAGCATCTACAAACATGACCCAATCATTTCGTGTTTTCTCTACTCCAAATTTCCTTTGAAGAGAAAAATCTCCATCAAGACTTCTCTTAAAAAGCTTAACTTTCGGATGTGTTTTTTCAAAAACTTCAATTAGATCTCTTGTTCTGTCAGTCGAATTATCATCAACTATAATTATTTCTTCAGCAAATTTTAATGCCTCTAGACAATCAATAATATTTTTTTCTTCGTTCTTTGTGAGGACTACAGCAGATATTTGATAGCTCATGATTTTATTTTACCAAAACAATGAAATATTTTTCTGTTTTTGTTATATAAATATTTCCATCAGAGTAAATGTAGTCTTGCGGAACTCCTTCTGAAGCATTATAAATTCCATATTCTATCTCCGGCTCGCCTTTCAAACTTCCACCTTTCCACCAAACTAAATATTTATATTGATATATTCCTATATTCGACTTAAAATTTTTTCTTTCCAAATTTATATTTTTCCCTTCGGAGTCATCAACTATAAATTCTGATGCCCTGATAAGCTTGTTTAATCCTCCGCCATCACTTGTTCGATATTCTTTAAATAAATAATAAGAATTAGAAAGAGGAACAACTAAGATAAGAAATAAATATGCGATTACTTTTTTCTTTTTAGTTAATGCATTCGCTGACAAGGCAATTAATAAAATTATGTATGGAAAAAGCATTGTAAGATAAGCACTACTGCTTTCTCGCTGCGATATAAATCCAGAAAATAAAATAATTGATGTCAAATAAAAAACAATATAATTAGTTTTAAATAATTTCTTCTTATAAAGCTTATGAATCAATGCTAAATTTAAAAGAATAACACTAAATAAAATTAATATTGAAAATTCTTCACTTCTGTAAAAAATAATTCTTCTAAATTCGTATGAGAAAAATGTAAAAAAGCTCTGCCATGATGGATGTGGATCTTGGGGAATTATTTCTATTCCTATGCTTCCAAGTGCCTGAAAAAATAACCATCCTGCAAATTTTACAGTTTGGAAAAAACCATTTTTAAAATCATAAATAATAATTGGAATCATTGGAATTAATGAAAGTAAACTAAGAAAGATAATTTTTTTATTAAATATTTTTGCCCATTTTTTCTTTTTCCAAATTCCATAAAAAAGAAAGACAAATAGAACTCCTGGGAATAAAACCGTAGCGAGCTCGAAATTATATAAAAGCATACAGATAAGAAGCGCTAATGGAAAATAAATCACATTCCCTTTTACAAAACGATAAAGAAAATAAACAAAAAGAATAGAAAGAATAGGAATAGGGGAAGTGTGATAAGGCATTCGTGAATGGATAATTATCAAAGGTGATGTTGCATAAAGAATTGAAGCAATTTGTCCAATATTTTTTGAAAATAATTCTTTAGAAACTTTATAGAGCACTAGAATTGTAGCTACATCAAGAAGGACTGAAAAATATCCTGCTGCTATCGGATTGAACTTACCTAACCATAAAATTATGGCAAGTATATATGTCCAGATTGGCCCCTGATTTAACCATGTATGAGATGAGGTAATTCCAATTAACGGAATTTTTCCGGTTTCGAAAATTTCTTTCGCAGAAAGAAAAAACCACCCCTGATCAGAAATCATATGCATTTGGGATGAAAGCGCATATAATCTAATTTCCAAACCAAATAATAAAATAAAAATGAGAAATACGACTTCTTTTTTATATAAAAATTTAAACATTTGCCATTAACCGAAATATCCTTTCAACCTCAGTAATATTTTTATCCCAATTATAATTTCTAATCATTTCTTCCCTTCCCTTTTCTCCCATTCTTTTTCTCTTTCTTTCATTTTTTAAAAGATAAGTAATTTTTTTTGCAATTATCTCTGGATTTCTTGGGACTAGGTAACCCGTAACTCCGTCAATTACAGTTTCCCTATAACCCCCTTCATTAACAGCAATTACGGGAACTTCACAGCTCATAGAATCTAACGGAGTTAAACCAAAAGGCTCATTATGACCAAGACATAAAGTAATTCTAGAACTTTGGTATAAATCTCTTAATTCATAAACGTCAGTTACCCATTTAATATCTCCTAAGATTTTTTTTACCTTAAAACTTTTAGGCAGTAGCTTTTCCACCTCTTCTAAGGTGGGATATCCCTCTAGTAAGTGTGAGGTACCAATAAACAAAACGTCGTATTTTTTCTTTGTATTTTTTGGTTTGAAAAAATCGAAGTTAACTCCATAGGAAATATTTTTACTTTCAAGTCCATAAGTTTTTTTAATCATCTGCTTTTCATATTTTGATCCAGTTAATATTTTATCTGCAGATTTAATATTTATAATGTCTAAATATTTTCTAATTGTTCTATTTAATTTTTCGTAAGATTTTCTAATAACGTCTAAATCATTAGTATTGTTAAGAATTGGCTCGTAAATAAATCTATAGTTTGTGTTATGACAAAAAAGAACTTTATTTTTGTTTTTAAATAAAAGTATAAATGGTGCCTCAATATATTTGGAACCATTTACAAAAAGAATATCGTATTTTTTTTCTCTAATATCTTTTGCGATTTTTTTATGCAATAAAAAAAGTTTTATAAGTTCTATTGAATCTTTATAAATCCTTGTTTTAAAATTTCCACCAATCCATACTTTTGGTTTAAATTTATATATAAATGTATTTGCGTAATATTCTTTATGATTAAATTTTTCTGTTGTAGTATATAGGTCAACCACATGTTCATTTTTAAGACCTTTAGACATTTCGTTAACTACTTTTAATGCCCCTCCTTCTGGAAGTTCATGAAAAACTGCTATCCTCATATTTATGAATGAACTATACAAGATAGCTTAATTTCGGTCAATAATTTTAAAGCCATACTTTTAGAAGATAAGAAAAAATAATATACTAGCGAGGTGAGTTCAAAAATTACTATTTCTAAATTAATCAAACGTAATTTCTATTTCATTATTTTCCTAACTATATTTTCGATTCCAAGACTTATTTCTTTTTTTACTAAATCTGATTATTTCAATGGAGATTTTGCATTTTATTATTTTCAGACAAACGACATAGTTAATAATTTTCACTTTCCTCTATTAGGGCACGTAGTTGGAGAAATCGGTGGTTTTGCACAAGGACCTTTATGGAGCTACCTACTTATTCCTTTCTTTATGATTTTTAACGGGGATCCAGTTGGAGGAAAATTATTTATGGTAATTATAAGTTTTTTAATATTTCTTTTTACTTCAGTTTTTGCCTATAAATATTTTGGGAAAACGGAAGGCTTCTTAGCTGCCTTTCTATTAGGCACTTCACCATATCTAATAAAATGGGTTAACTTAGCATGGCCACCTTTTATCGTTCCACTTTTAATGGTTTTTCATTTATGTTTTCTCTATTTATTTTTTCCTAGAAAAGAAAATAAATACCTATATATTTCCGTATTCTCTCTTTCGTTAATTTCTCAATTTGAAATTGCCTCATTAGGACTTCTACTACCCAGCTTTATTACTCTTTTTATTTATTTTCTTTATAAGAGAATCATAAACAAAACTACATTTTTAAAATCAGTGTTAATATTTTCTATCTCATTCATCCCACATCTTATATATGACCTAACTAATAATTTTTACAATTTAAAAGGGTTAATTAGTGTTTTATTTAAAAGCACTGGCGAAGAAAGATTTCCGTACATTTTAGTTTTGGCTGATAGACTACATCTTTTTAAAACAGATCTATCGACAGTTTTCCCAATTTTCGATTATAAACTATTAGTTTTTATTTTTTTAATTCTACTAATCGGATTCTATTTTTATATTAAAGATAAAAAAATAAAAATATTTAGTAAAATCTTTATTTCCTATCTTCTCTTAATAATTCCTTTTACATTTATTTTAATAACAATTATTCCAGTTGAGCGTGCATCATTCTGGTGGATTACGTATCTCACGATTACCTACATATTTTTTTCTGCTATTTTACTTTCATATCTTTTTAAAAAAAATATTTTTGCGCAATTCTTCGTAATATTAATTATTTTAATTTCTTTTAACTCTTTTATTGATAATTTAAATAAGCAAATACAAACTTATAAAGAATATAAAAATTTAAAAAATGAAATTCGGATCAAAACTCCTATAGAGTATGTTTATAAAGATTCAAACAATACACCGTTTAACATAATTTATTTAACAGGAGGAGAAAAAGTAATAGATTATAAATATATTTTTCAATTTTTAAGTAGTACCCATTATCCAATTAATCAAGACAGAGCTTATACATCTGGTGGTGGAGTTCCTGTGTTTATAAATGAAAAAGATCAATTCAGAAATCTAAAATCTGGGACATATTACATAATCATCCCCAATAAATCCATATCCTCAGGCTACTCTCAAAGAATGCTTAAGTTTAACAATTTTGGCCGAATAATAAATACAAAACAATTGTCAAGTGGAATTGAAGGATTTACCGTTCAAAAGAGAATCTTAAGATAATTTAGATCTGGTAGAAACAAAGCTTTTGCGTAATCTTCTGAGAATTAAAATCCTTAAATAATGTTTTAAATCTAAATAAAAAATTTGCATTCTTATAATATTCGCATTTAAATTCTTTTTTGTAAGTATTAAATCTTTAAATTTATCTTGATTTTCAATTACATATTTCGGGAGAGTCTCAGGACTTACTATTTTAAATTTTCGACCATAACCGAAAGGATCTTTTCCGAGCAGCATAGATTTTTTGATTCTTTCAGGAGTATTAAATTTATCATTATTAAATTCTTGATGTGCGAAAGAAGCAATTTTATCTTGAATCCTTTTCACTCCACCAATATAAGAAAAGTGCCATCCTCCATCTGGAATTATTACATCTGGTTTTACCCTATATGCATAATAAATATCCTTTAACTTTTTAACTTCCTTATACCTAAACATTCTAGTTACAGTGATTGGAGTTTTGTTATCATTTTTTACATCTATAAAGTTTAGAAAGTAATAACATGATTTTTCATCAAATGCCTTGATTGATCCTGGTTTATTCATCCATTCAACAACTTTCTCTGCCTTGGGTATTTCATCTGCAGAAGAATATAAAATTATATCGTTGGGCTTTGCATTTTTTAAACCGCGTTCAACTGCTGTAAAAAAGTACCTTTCCAAAACCCATGTCATGTCGATATCGGGAGCATCGTCGACAATAATATGTATTATCTTTTTATTAAATTTTTTAAACTTATCTTTATTGTTTTTGTAGTAAAGCGGCTTTGGTTTATTTGTATGAGTTACAGTACTTTCAACTAATACAAACTTATCTACAACGCTATCTAATTCATGAAGTCTAATATCTAAAACTTCAAGCTCGTTATAAAATGGGAAACAGTCATAGATCATATTACGTTTCAAAACTTAGGCATGATAACAACTAGAAAAACTTTTGTAAAGTTAATATTTTATTTACTACGAAATATTTTGTATAGAAAATAAATAACCAGAGGTACAGGAGAAATTACCCCAATCGTAGCAGCCATTGCAGCTCCTGCAAGCCCATATACATTTATAAAAGGACTTATTAAACTAATCATAACAATAAATGCTACAAAGCTTACTATGAAAGTATATTTTTGTTTTTTTACAGAATAAAAAATTGCACCGCTTGGACTAAATACTGCAGAGATGAAAGCAAAAATAGACATTATTTGTAATATCTTAGCTGCCTCAATCCATTTTTCTCCTAAAAATATTTGGATAATCTCCCTAGGAAAAAATATAAATATTAAAACCAATGGAAGTGTTAAAACAGCAATTATTAGCGTTGTTTTTAGGTATGCTTTCTTTAATCTTTTTTTATCCTCTGAAAACTGCACATATACAGGAAAGGTTACCTTAGCAACCACTTCAGCAAGTTCAGTTGTGGGTAAAAGAGCGATTGTATAAGCCATATCATAGATTCCCAAAGATGACGTTCCAAGAGTGCGACCAACCACTATATTATCTCCATTTGCAAATAAGTAACTAAAAATACCTGATGATGTAATCCATTTACTGTGGGAAAAAATGTCTTTAAAAATATTTCTATCAAAGTTTAATTGTGGTCTTGGTTTAACAATTAAAAATGAGATAATTACTTCAAAAGCTGCTCCACCAATTAAAGCCCAAACTAGTGAGACTGGATCTCTTGTTAAAAGTACTAAAACAATTGAAACAACTGTTTCTACGGCTACGATGCTTATTCTATAGAAAAATTCTTTTTTAAAATTTAGTTCTTTTTGAAATTTCGCTACTGCTGGATTTATAAATCCCCTAACCAGCGGAACAAAAGATATTAGGATTAGTAGATTTCTTGACTCCTCAGATTTAAAAAAAGTTGAAACGAATCCTGCAGAAATTAATATTACTAAAAATATGAGTGCACCTCTAAGAATGGAGATTATCCAGGCCGTATTAATATAATCTTCGATTTTTTCTTTTTTTTGAATGAGAACTACATTTATACCAGTTTCCGTTAAAGTCTCAACCAGTGATAGTATCAAGGTTGCAATTCCAAACACACCGAACTGTGAGGGAGAAAGAATTCTTGCTATTACTAAAGTTCTAATTATCGAAGATCCTCTGGAAAAAAATTTAAGAGCACCTATCCACGAAACTCCTACAATTGTCGTTTTTAAATAGCTCATAGACTAATTATAACAGGCAATTAGCGTTTATAAATGGCTATAGTTAGAGGAGAGGAAATTAATCCAGCAACAACATAGTCTTTATCTGAAAGATATAATTTTTCTGTATTTTGTTTAAAGACCTTAACTTCCCTATATCCTTCCTTCTTCAACCTATCAATAAGCTCTGTTTTCTGGGATTTATATAAAATTTCTCTTTCGACATCGCTATTAGTTATAACGATTACTTTTGGGAACTTAGAGCTATCACTATCAACAATCTGATACTCATATCGATTCTTAGAGCCCACATTATACTCATGAAAATAGAATTCTTTTTGTAAAATGTCCGGAATATTTTGATAGATTGGAATGTTTTCTAGGCCAATTAAAGAATTATCAGGAACATATTTCTCAATCCATTCTGAAGATTCAGCTTGAATACTCTTAGTGTTTCGTATATCCGTCCATGTTAATGAAAAATAGACTTGAACTATCACCATTGCAAATACAAAAAGACCTACAAACCAGCCATAATTTCTTTTTGACAGATTACTCCATACATAGGAAACTAAAATAGCTATAAAAGGCAACAAAACCAATGCCCTATTTCCTCCACTATACGCTTTAAGAGTAACAAGACTTGATAAAAACAATAGAAAAGAAGCGATAAAAAAAGCTTCAGTTTTATTCTTAATAATATATCTCCCGCCACCTTTTAAGATATTTAAAACCAAAATCGGCAATGAAAAGATAAAAAGAGTAAATAATCCATATCCAAAAATTATCGAGTAGTGTTTTAAGAAAACATATAAAAGAGCATTTCCATCAGATCTGAAATTACTGGATGCTGAAGGAAATATAATTAAATTCTCATATAAATATCTATAAATATTTCCTGTACCAAATAACGTATCAGGAAAACCAAACAGAAGGGCTGTTGCTACAAGAGCTAGAAAACCTACAAACAAAACTTTTGTATTTTTTATTTTATTTTCATGAAATATTAAGAAGGATAAAAAATAAATCGGAATTAAGGGTAAAACACTTATTTTTACTGCCAGCGCTAAACCGACCGCAACACCTGCAGCTATGAAGTTAGTGATTGTTGGATTTTTAGAATATCTCAACATAAAAAATATACTTAGCAATATAAAAAACATCAGTGAAATATCGTATTTAAAATGACCACTCAACATTAACCATATAGGATTAAATGTAAAAAGAACTGCTGTTAGTCTTTTAGAAATCTTTAAACTTTCAGCTATTTTATAAATTAACGTTATCGATAAAATTCCCCATATAATAGTGTTAAATCTTAATATAAGAAATATATTCTCACGGTTTATAAAATTATCAATTTTCAGCTCAAATGGATTTATTATGCCAAGCAATGTAAAAGGAATTAAATAAAATCCAGAAATCAAGAAATGAAGCATAGTTCCATTAGCTGACCCTTCTACGTTTGGAGTTCCATATGCAAAAGTAGATCTAACCGCTTGGAGCTGATGCCACTCATCCATATGATATGGGAATGGGTGAAATTTATTTGGAATTCCATAATCTATGGTTAGAAGCATTAGAATTAAATAAATAAAATTTATAAAAACTATGAATTTATTATTTTTAATAATTGAGAATATTCTTTTTAGATTTACTCTTTTTAATAGCCCAAAAGTAGTCCCGATTAAAACAGCAAAATCAGAAAGAATTTGCAATGCGGGAAGAATCAAGAAAGCTTTTCTTTTTTTTATGTATTTATAGTTTTTCTTTATACTCCACAAAAAATACATAAACATAAACACCGGAATCATTAATAATCCAGTTACCGATCTTTCAAGAAAACTGAGAAATAAAAAATAAATTCCTAGAAAATATCTGAGATAAATTAACGGAACTTGAGGCCTGATGTAGAATGCCCTACCATCCCCTTTTGCATAATTTAAGAATTGAAAAAAAGCTTCTTTAAAATTATTTTTCTGTTCCCAAAAAACAACCGCTTCGCGAACAAATTCAAAATTATATTTTTTTTCCTTAAGTTTTTTTGCGAATACCAAATCCTCACAAGTATCTAACCATTCTGGATATTTAATTCTTTGCCAAACTTTTTTCCTAAAAGCAATGGAACGCGAAGATGGAAGAAAATTATTTTCTTTAATTTTATCCGGCATAACACATGTATATGTCGCTAGACACTTTTTGAAAATAGAATCTGCAAATGGCTTATAATAACCAGACACGACATCAATTTGTTTATCCTTAAAAGGCGCTGAAACAAACTTAACCCAATTCTTATCAAGAACACAGCCAAAGTCTGTAGCTAAAATTATTTCGTTAGAGGAATTTTCGATTGCAAAGTTCCTTCCCTTAGATCTATTTCCTTTTTTTTGTAGAATTTTTACTTGGGACTTATTTTTTTTCTTTTTTATAACTTCGTTTAGTTTTTCAACAGTTTTATCTCTACTCCCCCCATCTACAATAATTACCTCATCTGGAAGCTTTGTTTGGGCAAAAAGTGACTTAAAAAATTTTTCAATATTTTTTTCTTCGTTAAAAACAGTTGTGATTAAAGTTGTCTTCATTTCGCGATGAAAGAGGCAGAATTATTTTCCGAGCTGTTTATGTACAAATTTATTAATAACAGTCATTCCCTCAACCGGGGTTACTTTTGCTTTCCACCTTAGTTCCTTTTGTGCTTTAGAAAAATCACAGAGCCTTCCTCTTACCCCTTGAATCTTATTCAATTGATGAACCTTCTTAACTTTTATCCCTTCAATCTTACAAATAATGTCAACCAACTCATTTATACTAACATGATCAGCAGTTCCAATATTAACGGGGTCTTTAATGTTAGAGTGCATTAGTTTATATATTGCCTCTACGCAATCATCTATATAGCAGAATGACCTGACCTGCTTACCATCCCCCCAAATCTTAACTGTTCCACCATTTCCTGCCTCGATCACTTTTCGAGTTAGAGCCATTGGAGCTTTCGATCTTAGTGTATCAATTAGGCACTCAGCTCCATAAATATTAAAAAATCTTGCTATTCTTACCTCAAGACCATGATCCACCTCGTAAGATTTATACATTCTTTCAGAAAATAATTTTTCCCAACCATATTCGCTGTCAGGATTTGCAGGATATACGTCGTTTTCTTTAAGTGGTGTCGAGTCTACTTCTGTTTGCTTATTCTCCGGATAAACACATGCTGAAGATGAAAAAAACAATCGCTTAACGCCATTTCTAATTGATGCTTCTGCGGTATTCAGGTTAATTAATGCATTATCTCTAAGTAAATCTGCTTTATTTGTAATCGTGTACTCAATGCTCCCATTTTGCGCTGCAAGTGCGTATACATGAGTGATTCCTTCAGTCGCTTCAATTGCATTCCTGAAATCTCTTAAATCTAAAATCCTAAAATCATCAAAATCTGAGAGATCAGAAAATTGTGGATAAACAATATCTGCGGCACGCACATAGTAGCCGTTTTTTTTTAAAAATCTTGCCAGATGATGACCAATAAATCCTCCTCCGCCAGTTACTAATACTTTTTCCTTTTTTTTCATCTAACTTAACGTGAATTATATTAACACATGGATTTAACCTTAACAATATAATCTAAATGCCTTTTAATCTATGGGAAATAAAGAGCTTTAGGTAAAGCACAGGCGAATAATACAGACAAACCAAAGAAACAATAATTTTGGTAATAGGATTTTCTCCTCGGGATATTCTTGCTGCCTCCCCTGCCTTAAAATAAGCTTGTTTTTTTACTCTAATTGCCTCATCGGGAATATTAGGCAGTGAATATATCTTATTCAAAAGCCTAAAATGCCCCATGGCCATTTCTAGCCCTCTGTGCCTTAGCGTAGCAGCGCCTTTATGAATCCTAAAAGCTCCCAGGAACTTAGGAATGCGCTTAAAGTCTCCAATCAAAGCAGCTCTAAGCACAAAATCAAAATCGCTTACATATTTAAACTTTTCATCTCTCTTTTTTAATTTCTTAATTACCTCTTTTCGATAAAAAGTAATTGGACCAGGTGTCATATTATAATTTTTTAGCATATATGAAAGGCTATATTCGGGAAGAATTACTTTATCGATTTTTTTACCTTTTTCATCAATTTTTATCCAGTCTGAATAAACACCCACCAGTTTTGGGTTTTCCGTCATTACTTTTACTACTTCACTAACTGCTCCAGGAAGCATTGGATCATCTGAATTAATTATGCCAATTATTTCTCCTTTTGCCATTTTCAATCCTTTATTAACGGCATATTGCTCTCCCTTGTTTTTATGCGAGTCAAAGATAACTTTTTTACCAAATTCCCCAACAACTTCTCTAGTGTTATCTGATGAGTCTCCATCAAGAATAATATATTCAATATTTTTGTAATTCTGATTTAGAACACTTAGGATAGTTTCTTTTAAAAATGGGGCCCTGTTATAGGTGGGTGTAATTATTGTAACGAGAGGTTTATTTTTCATTGCCTATAAACCAAGATTATACATTAGTATTTTGCCTAATCAAGCTTGATTAAAAAGTATTTTTTGTTAGAATATTCAAAAAATGAAAAATAAGCATAATGAAACTTAATAAACTTGTAAAGGAAAGAAATGAGTGTAGGATTTGTGGAAGTAAAAGGCTCCTTCAGGTTTTAGATTTAGGCAAAATGCCACTTGCAGATTTATTTATAAAATCTCCCGATGTAAAAGAAAAAAAATTCCCATTAATAGTAGTAGTTTGTAAATCGTGCTTTTTAGTTCAACTAAAACATGATGTAAATGATGAACTCTTATTTGGAAATAATTATGCTTTTTATACAGGTGGCTCCCCATCGTCAATTCCATATTTCAAAAAATATGCAATGGACGTTCTCGAAAGATTTCCAAAAGAAGCGAAAAATTTCACTTTAGAAGTTGCAAGCAATGATGGTACATTACTTAAACATTTTCAAAAAGCAGGATGTAAAATTCTAGGAATTGATCCCGCTAAAAACGTAGTTGATTATGCAAATAGCCAAAAGATAGAAACTCTCCCATATTTTTTTAATAGCAGCACAGCAAAAAAAATTTCTGAAGAAAAAGGAAAAGCTGGGATAATAATCGCAAATAATGTTATAGCTCACGTAACAGATCCTAAGGATTTTATAAATGGAATAAAAATAATGCTCTCAAAAAATGGTATTGCAGTAATTGAATGTCAGTATTTTCCGTTTTTATTATTTAATAATCAATTTGACAATGTTTATCATGAACATCGCTCCTTCTTTTCTCTTTCTCCATTAAATATGTTAGTAAAAAAAATTGGACTTAAAATTATTGATGTGGAGGAACACGACACGCAAGGAGGATCGATAAGATTTTATATTACTCATTCATCAAATAACAGAAAAGTGAAAAAAAGTGTTAACCAAATGCTAAGAAATGAAAAAGAAATTGGACTTCAAGAACTAAACACCTATAAAGGAATGCCGAGCCGTGTGAATTACATTAAAAATAAGCTTGTGAATATTCTAGAAAATTTAAAAAAAGAAGGGTACTCTATTGCTGGATATGGTGCTTCTGCGAAATCAAATACGCTGCTTAATTACTGCGGTATAAACACAAATTATCTGGATTATATTTTAGACAGAACTGAATATAAATTTGGCCTCTACACTCCCGGTACCCATATACCAGTTACCGGTACAGAGAAAAAAAGACCAGATTATTATTTATTATTAGTATGGAACTATAGTCACGCAATACTTCAAAGAGAACACACTTTTCGAAAAAATGGAGGAAAATTTATTTTAGCAATCCCGACCCCTCAAATAGTTTGAGTTTATTTTAATTTAGTCAAATACTCTTCTTCAATTTTCATTTTTAGAATAAACAAAAGAGATGTAGTCAACTCATGAAGACCCATTGTTGATTTACCGTATTTTCTTGTAGAAATAGTAACAGGAACCTCACCTATTTTAAAACCTTTTTTATTTAACTTGTATGTTATTTCTGAAAGCGTTATAAACCCTGAAGATTTCATTTTCGCTTTTGCTAAATATTCAACTGCTTTTCTTTCATATAGTCTGTATCCAGATGTGTAATCAGACAATCTTACATCGAGCATTACGAATAGAAATTTATTTATCATCTTGCTAAGTAATTTTCTCTTCAAAGTCACATTTAAAGATTTTCCTCCTTTCGTATATCGCGAACCAATAACCATCCCTACTTTTTCTTCATTCATTTTCTTCATAAATCTAATCAGGTGTGTTGTGTCATGTGAAAAATCAGCATCTATTTCATAGAAATATTTAGCGTTTTTATATTTTAATCCGTATTTAAAACCTTCTAACACTGCACTCCCTCTCCCAAGTTTTTTCTTCCTTGAAATAACGTCAAGATTCCTAAATCCTTTTAATGCACCTCTAGTTTTGTTACTTTCAGGCTCAAGTGAATCATCAACGACAATAATTCTGGAATTTGGAAATTCTTTCCTAATTCCTTTAACAACCAACGGAATGTTCTTTGACTCATTATAAGCAGGAATTACTAAACAAATATTTTTTGCCTTTACCATAGCTTCGTAATATTATCATTTGATGGCATTAAAATGCTTACTAAAATTTCGTCTTTTGATCTGATGCTTTGAATTTCTCGCATTTTATAAAATAAAGGTAACCTTGATAAGTTAACTATACAGTAGTTTTCTTTGCACGATTTCATTTTTACATTTGTCTCAAAACCATCAACTGTCCTAAATTTTAACGAATAATAATCATTAGAGCTTTTATTTTTAATAAGTAGGAAAAGATTGCTCGAATTAGTTTTATTATTTTTAAGATATTCGTTTGTCTTTGCTTGACTTAAATCTTCCGTTAAAAATTTATTCTTTTTATCTGTAATAATTTTATTCTTATGTAAACCTTCTGAATAAGGGACCGATTCCAAATTTATATTAAGAAGAAATTTTTGATACTCAGCAACTAAAGGATCATTTAGCTTTGTAAAAAAATCAGTATTTTCTTTCTTTTCTAGTATTAAAAATTTGCCGATCTTATCCCTAAAGACATAATTATTAAGAATGTATCTCAATTCATAAGTAGCCCTAATATAATTTGGCACTTCGTCTTGAATTGACTTATTCTCACTGTTAATTACGACATATTTAATATCCTCGTTTTTCAAATATTTAATTACCTGGAACTGTGACTTTTCAGAAGATGCTTCATAAACACTAGGGTAAAAAGGAAGTTTTTGATTTAAAAGAATATAGAAAATTGGATCCCCTGGAAAACTAAATATTTTATTATTAAAGTTTTTATATTTGCTTAAACCTTCAACAACTCTTTGATATTCATCGAGGTTTTTTGCTTTATTAATATTAGATGCGTAGCAATTTAATGGTTTAATTTTTAAATCTGAAGCGGAGTTGATCCCTGAACGATTTCCATATGGAAAGTAAAAAAATATCAAAATTAAAAATAACGTCATTAGGTAAATTTTTTTCTTTGTTTTTTCAGTTATTATTTTTAACTTTAAAACTTCCCATAATATAATTGCAAAAAGAATAAACGCAACAAAAGTAATTGCATGCTCCATTAATCTGACAATGTTCTTTTGTTCTAAAAGGAGTAAGGTTAACGTTAATGAAATCTCCGTGTAGGTAAAGAGCGCAATCTTTTCTTTATTTAATAATTTATAAACTAAAAAAAGAATTGATAGAGATAAAACTCCAACAGTAAAAATATTATTTACCGAAAAAAACAAATTAAAGAATGGAGTCTTTGACATAACGGGAAATTCCGGGAGGCTTACTGTTAAAAAATACCAGAAATCTGTTAATGCGCTGTTTTTTGTTAGATAAATAATAAATGGAATAAGACCCACCAAAAAACCTGTTAAAAAATATAATGAGTCATTTAGTACTGATTTTAAAAGATTTGTCTTTTCTTTATTTTTGTATTCACTAACCTTTCTAAATAAATAAAAAAAGACAAAAATTATTAATCCAAAAATTCCCTGATCGTGTACTAACCAAAAAATAGATGAGAGCATTAAGCCAGAAACAAAATAAAATTTTCGACTATTAACTCCTTTGTAAAATATGTAGGATATAGTTAAAGCAAATACTGTGGAAATTCCATATCTATTTAAAGTACTGAAATTTGAAATTAAAATAGTGAATGCGAAAAACATAATTATCGTAAAATAAGCTATAAATTTATTTCTAAATATTTGGATAAGTGTGAAAATCAGTAAATTTATGGTTATTAATGATAAGAAGATATAAAGCAATAAAAAGAAAATATTACTATCTTTATAGTAGGAAAGAAGTCCATAGGGATAATACAAATCTCTATAGGGAACTAAATCTGTAAATGCAGCATAGTTCCAAGCTAAAAATGCTTGATAATCAAAGTTTGCAAATTTTAAATAACCTGAACAATGGGAAATAACATTAACCGTAATTGCAAGAAGATTTAATATTAAAATTATTCCAATTTCTTTATAATTTTTCCTAATTATTTTTTTCTTAATCTCCATAAAAAAATAAATATTAGACTAGGGAAGGTGACAATAATAAAGAATGCTAGCGTATCAAAATAAAACGGATACCCATAATAATGTGAATAGCCAATTATCTTATAATCCGAAATTTCCGCAGGTGGAAAAAAAGTTCTTAAGTATCTAAATGAATATAAAAAAACTAAAAGAAATAAGACATAAAAAACCCCTGTAAGTAAAAATATATTTTTATATTTCATCTAGATATCTTTCCAGTCCTGAATTAATTTGAGGAAGCACCACTCCAAGTTTTTTCGCTTTATAGTTTCCTATGGCAGAGTAAGTTGGCCTTTTAAATCCCGTATTCTCCTCTTTACTACCCAGCGCTATTACTTTGGCATTTATTTTTTTGTATTTTAATATCATTTTAGTAAAGTCATACCAACTGCAAATTCCTTCATTTACCAGATGATAAATTCCAGAAGCAGGTTTTAGATTAATTAAATCAACTGTAGAGCTCGCTAAATCGTATGCGTATGTCGGGTTAACTATTTGTTTTTTACTCACTTTTATTTCCCCACTTTTTTTTGACTCATTTAAAATTTTTAAAATAAAGTTCCCCTTTTTACTCCTACTACCCTTCTTACCATTTCCATAAATCCCACACGTTCTTATGACATAAGTTCCCTTACTGTATTCATTAAGAGCATTTATTTCCCCTGCATATTTACTTAACCCGTACATTTGCAAAGGATATGCTTTATCATCTTCCCGATAAAGAGAATTTTTTGCTCCATCAAAAACATAATTAGTGCTATATGTAACAAAAATAGAGCCAATCTCCTTTGACAATCTTGCCAAATTTGCAACACTAACGCAGTTAATTCTAAACGCTTCAAGTGGATTTTCTTCGCACTCTCCAATTACATGATAGGCAGAGGTGTTAATGATTGCTTTCGGTTTGGTTTTTTTCAATATTCTTACTAGTGATTTTTTATCAGTTATATCTAATTCTTTCCTTGAATATGCCACAAAACTTTGATTACGTTTTGTTAAATTTTCAAATAGAGCATTTCCAAGCTGTCCATTTTTTCCAATAATTAAGTAGTCAGTCATACCAGTGGCCAATTTTTATCTTTCTGGGCCATTACAGTTGGTTTTAGGGGCCAGGAAATACCAAAAGCGGGATCATTCCATCTATAGCCAATATTATGTAGCAATGAAAATTCTCCTGACATTAAATATAGGACATCAGTGTTATTTACAAGAGTTTGGTATCCATGCGCAAAACCCTTAGGAATATAAAGACATTTTTTATCATCTTCGGAAAACTCCTGACCAAACCACTTGCCATAAGTTTTAGAGTTTTTTCTTAAATCCAATGCAACTTCAAATATTTTTCCTTTTACACATCTGACAATTTTTGCCTCCTCATATGGTTTTGACTGCATGTGAAGACCTCTTATAGTTGCTTTTGTTTTGGTGGAAACAAATTTTACTTGGGTTAATTTAAATTTAATATTATTTTTTTTATAAAAATCTTCATCATAATATTTAGCCAAATATCCTCTTTCGTCATCAAACTGATCTGTTTCAACTATCAGTAATTCATTAAACTTAGTTTTAGTAAATTTCATAGAACGATTCGTATATTAGCAAACTATTTACGCATAGTCTAACACTTCTTAAAATAAAATATGAATTCGATCTTGTCATTTAATTTAGGTTTGTATATTATGTCTGCATGCAAAAAAATCGAAACAAAAAAAGCACCCCCAAATCTCTTTCGATTAAAAAATGCAGGTCTTGTAACTCAAAGGATTTAGTTGAAATTATTTCTCTTGGGAATCTTCATCTTTCAGACTTCTTAAAAACAAAAAGAAAACCTAAAGCATTTCCCTTAACTCTTGTTCTATGCAAAAAATGCTTTTTGCTTCAACTCAAACATACTACCCCTAAGTCCTCCCTATACACGGAAAGGTATGGATATAAATCAGGAATTAACAAAACTATGAAAGATGAATTAAATGGAATCGTTAAAGAATCACTTAAAAAAATAAAGAAACCACTGAAAGAAATTTCTGTAGTAGACATCGGTGCGAATGACGGTACGCTTTTGAGCAATTATCCAAAAAATGTTTATAGAATCGCAGTAGAACCAATTGAAAAATTTGCAATAGAAAGTAAGAAATATTCTAATAAAGTAATTAATGACTTCTTTAGTTTTGAAGCATTTTCAAAAAAAATAAAAAATAAAAAAATGGATATCGTCACAGCAATTTCATGTTTTTATGACATGGAAGATCCAAATAAATTTGTCTCAGACGTTAAAAAAATAATGAATGAAGACGGTATATTCGTAATACAGCAAAATTATTTAGTAGGCATGCTTAAATTAAACGCATTCGATAATATAGTTCATGAGCACCTCGAGTATTACTCGCTCTTATCGTTAACAAATCTTCTTGACAGACATGGGCTGGAAATTTTTGATGTAGAAATGAGAGCTTTAAACGGTGGAAGTTTTAGAACTTATATCGCTTTAAAAGGGAAAAGAGAAATTTCGAAAAATGTTCAAAAAGTTAGAGACAATGAAAAAGAGTTAAAACTGGAGAATAAAAAAACCTACAAGGATTTTGCAAAAAGAATTGAAGCTAACAAAAAAGAACTATTAAACCTAATTCAAAAATTACAAAAAGATAAAAAAACGATATATCTTTATGGCGCATCTACTCGAGGAAATACTCTTCTTCAATATTTCGAAATTGATAATTCACTTATTAAATTCGCCGTTGAAAGAAATACTGAAAAACATGGGAAAGTCATCGCATCAGTCGGAATTCCGATCATTTCCGAAGAACAAGCTAGAATTAACCAACCTGACTACATGATCGTTTTACCTTGGTTTTTTAGAGAAGAATTTTTAATAAGAGAAAAGAATTATCTTAAAAAAGGCGGCCATTTTATATTTCCTCTTCCAAAAGTAGAAGTAATTTAAAATAAATCTCGTATAATATGCTCATGTTCTCTGATCCATACAGAACTGTCCTCTTAAGTATAACTGGGATTTTATTATTAACTGTTGGACTTTTAATTTATAAATATATTTATCCTAAAAAAGAAATAAGTCTCTTCAAGATCTTGATTCTGGTTTCGATTCTTCCGCTATTAAGCCTTTTGAGGCCAGGTGATTATGAAAGTGGAGATTTTAATGTTCACATTTATAGAATTATGGCTTTTTATGATTCTCTTCGTGAGGGCAATCTAATTCCCTCTTGGGCGGGAGAATTAAACGCAACATACGGAAATCCACTCTTTATTTTTAACTATTCCCTTCCATATTATTTGGTTTCCTTTTTTCATTTTTTAGGTTTCAGCTTTATTCTGAGTATGAAAATTTACTTGGGCTTAAGCTTATTTTTTTCAGGAATTTTTATGTATTTATTTATAAAAGACCTAACTAATAATAGGCTTGCAGCATTTTCTTCTGGAATTTTTTATATTTTTAATCCTTATCATCTTATTGATGTCCATTTTCGCGCAACCCTTGGCGAATCTACCATTTTTACACTTGCCCCTCTTACATTTTATTTCTTAATTAAGTATTTTAACTCAAAACAAATAATTCATTTAATTCTACTTGGAATTTTTACTGCAATTCTTTTCCAGGCACATCCCTTAATGGCTTTAACAATTGTAGGAATTATGTTTTTATACTCTGTTTTTTATTGCCTTAGAAAAGGTAAGAGAAAATTTATGAATATTTTAGCAATGCTTATTCTTGGATGCCTTTCATCAATTTACTTATGGTCTTCATTCATTATTTATGCGCCTTACATTTATCCATATCCAAGTAGTGAACTTTATTTTTATCCATTTCATCAGTTGTTTTACTCTCCCTGGAAATTAGGTTTTCTTTTTCAAGGTCATTACGGTGAGCTTGCTCTTATAATAGGATACACGCAATTATTAATTATTTTTATAAGTATAATTGCGCTATTTAGGAAGAAAATAAAACCAATATTCAAAAAGGATTTTATTTTTTGGTTAGTATTATTTTTTATTTTTCTTTTTCTAATGCACCCAGGATCATTTTTTATATGGAAATTATTTCCGCTCTTTTGGATGTTCCCCCCAACCGGAAGACTCCTTTTACCAATTGCATTTACAACTTCTGTTCTTGCAGGCTTCTTTATACTTAATTTCTATAACGCTAAAACAAAAAGAATAATTTACGCGCTTTTAATTATCACTGTTCTCTATACAATATTAAACTGGGGTCATAGAACAGTAATTTCTACAATTACGGATGCAAATTTACGAGATTATGTTTGGGAGAGCACAAAGGACGAGGGAAGAGTTGCTTATTTCTTAAACAATAAATGGGCAGATCATGATAATTTTTGGTTTTCCGAGCTACCAAAATCACATTTAGAAATCCTGCAAGGTCAAGCGGACATAGAAGAAATTTCTAGAAACTCCACGAGGCACATTTATATTATAGATGCAAAAACTCCTTTAATAATAAAAGAAAACACACTTTTTTATCCAGGATGGGAACTGAGATCAAATGGTAAAAAGGTAAATATTTATCCGGGAGAAAGAGGTGTAATAAATGCGAAACTTCCTAGAGGACTGCAGAAAATTGAACTAAAATATTCTGACATAAGTATTTACAAACAATTTAAATATTTAAGTATTGGAGTTTTTGCGGCTCTATTTCTATTTTTATTTCGTGCATTTGTTAAAAGAAAATAATTATTTAATTTTCCTTCCAATCCATAACATCTCCCCTGGAATTCTTAAATACCAAATATGTTTTATTAGAAAAAATGGCTTTATAAAAACTAAAATTAAATTTCTATGTGCATATCTTCTTAATGAATCATTTAGTTGATTAAGATTCATTGCTTGAGGATATAAATAAGTTTTCAAATGCTTAATACCTGACTTCTTTGTTAGGATATCCATACTTTTCCCAGTAAAATACTGTATGTGTTGGCCTTGCCAATACCACCAATTCTTCCCTAATAATTTACTGGTAATACTATCAACATCTCCAGTCCAAAGAGCAAGTATGCCATTTTTTTTAAGAAGTTTGTTAATATAAATCATTTCCTCAGAGGGATATTCGAAATGCTCAATTACACCCCACATTGTAATCAGATCATAACGACGTGGATATTTTTTTGACAGAACTTTCATTGTATCTCTGTAAACTTTTAATCCTTTTTTTTCTGCGATTTTTGATGACCATTTTGAAAGCTCTAATCCTTCAACCTCATAACCTGCTTCTTTCGCTACAAGAAGAAAATCACCCGTAGCACATCCTATATCAAGAATGCGTCCATGGCTTTTATACATATTTAATTTTTTTAAGATTTCTTCTGCAGATTGCTTTCTGGATTCAGAATATTTTAAATAAACCTGATCTACAACATCTTTATAATTTTTATATATGTTTTTAGGAAGTGGGTAACAAAAAATATGTGAACAATTCGAACATCTGTTTACTTGAAAGGTTTTTTTAGTTTCCTTTGTAAATTTGTACGTAAATGAGATTTTTTTTGGATTTACTTCGCTTGGTCTTAGTATTTTTATTTCATTCGAATTACAAACTGGACAAATTATTTTTTCTGTTTTCATAATTTTAAAATATCATAAAGCTTGCTGTTTCAATTAAATCTACATAGAATTATCAAATTGGTTCTGCTAGAATCAACTATTGATAAAAGGAAATATAGATGAAAAAAGTTCTTATAGCAATCCCCACCTATAACGAAAAGAATAATATCTTAACAATTTACACCCGAATAAAAAAAACAAAAATTACTTCAGATATTTTGTTTATAGATGATAACTCAAAAGATGGCACTACTAAAATTATTAAAGATTTAATAAAGAAAGACTCTTCTGTTTTTTTATTATTTAGAAAAAGAAAACTAGGAATAGGAAGCGCTCATAAAGACGCAATTAGCTTTGCGTATTTAAATAAATATAAAAATCTAATTACGATGGATTCAGATTTCACTCACAAACCTGAAGACATAAAAAGATTTTTAATTAAAAAAAATACTGGTGACGTGATAGTAGGATCCAGATATATTTCTAAAAATAGTCTATCTGAATGGAATGTAGTTAGAAAATCTTTAACACTAACTGCACACTTTTTAACAAAAAAGCTCTTAAAAATACCATACGACGCTACAAGCGCATTCAGACTTTATAATTTAGAACAAATTCCTAAAGATATATTTTCGAAGATTGAATCTAATAGTTATTCTTTCTTTTTTGAAAGCATGTTCTTTCTACATGTTAATAAATTTAAAATCTCAGAAATCTCTATTGAATTACCAGCGCGAACTTATGGAAACTCCAAAATGACTTTTAAGGATATTTACACAAGCCTGATTTTATTATTAAAAACATTTTACTTATTTAATACGTATCAAGATCTGTTCCTTTATACTCCACAATTACTAACCCCAGGTAAATTTAGATCAAGCGTTGAAGATGAATGGGATGAATATTGGAAGTTTGATAAAAGAAATAGAAAAATTCTTTATGATACAGTGGCAATTTTTTATCGTAAATATATCATTAGGCAGAATTTAAACCGTCATATAAAAAATACTTTTAAGAAAGGCTCTAATGTTCTCCATGCAGGTTCTGGTGGTGGCCAGGTGGATGCTGACATTATTAAATATATAAATGTTACAGCACTTGATATCTCAACAGGTGCTCTTAATCTCTATAAACGCCTGTACAAAGACAGGTGTGAAATCATCCACGGAAGCATCTTTAGAATACCAGCAAAAAAAGAAAGTTTTGACGGTATTTACAACTTAGGAGTTATGGAACATTTTACAGAAAAAGAAATTTTAAGCATCTTAAAGGAATTTAAAAG
Source organism: uncultured Gammaproteobacteria bacterium (assembly GCA_964406285.1). Lineage (GTDB taxonomy): Bacteria > Patescibacteriota > Microgenomatia > Levybacterales > UBA12049 > 2-01-FULL-39-10-A. The sequence goes on along the minus strand of CAYORA010000004.1, from coordinate 13,772 downwards.
AGTTCTAAAAAAAGAAGGAAAAATTGTCCTCTTCTGGCCTCCTGCGTTTGGAATAAGTGTATTATTTCTAAACTCGATGCATTTCATTCTAAATGATATTTTAGGTAAAAAAATTAGACTTCATCCCGAAGAAATAACAAAGGTAAAATCTAAAAAGCAAATTAAAAATCTTCTACTAAAATCAGGATTTGAACTAGAAAAATTTAGCTTTGGTCCAAGAGATTTATTTACTTACGTCGTGATAATCGCGAAGAAAAAATAATTATCTTCGCTTTCTCCAAAGTTTTAAATATGTGTCAGTTACGTTTTCCCATGTTTGATCTTTAACCCACTTATATCCTGCATTTATAAATTTATTTGCTTGTTTTGGATTTTTCTGGAAATATCTTATTTTCCTTACCAATTTTTCAGAAGAGTCCGCTGTAATTATAAAATTTATGAAAGGTGTCATTTCTAAATAATCTTTCTTAACAGGATTATCATATAAAGCAAATACTAATCTTTTGCAGGAAAGTGCTTCCAGAATCGCAAGATAACGACTTACAAATGCAAAGTTATATTTTGGTAAATAATCACTGGAATTTTCTTTAAATCCTATTGGCCTAAACTTACTTAAACGCTTAAGATAAGGACCATCTCCAAGAATCTTTAGGCTAAAATTTGGATTTGTTTTCTTTATTTTCTCGACAGCTTTAGCATACTCCATAATTCCAGTATGCTCATCAAGTCTACCAATAAATATTGCAGAATTTAATTTCCTGGATTTTGTATTTTTCTTAGGAAGCTTAACTCCTCCATAAATTATGAAAGTGGGTTTTACCCCATACCACTTCTTCATAAAACTCCCAACTATTATATTTCCTGTGGCTAATTTCTCAGAGATTTTTCTAATTAGTATTGCCTTTTTTGTTATTGGATAAGTTTCGTACCCATGAAAAGTTATAAAACTTTTTTTACTCAGAAAGGTAAGTTTAAGCGGAAAATACTGATAATACACATCATGCGCATGAATGACATCTGCAGTCTGAAATATTTCTCGGTTTTTTATTATCCATAACCAAATATAAAATTTTCTTTTTTTACCTGTTGGGAGATCAGGTATTCTTACAACTTTTATCTTATCGATTTCCAAAGAATTACCCTCAGACTCCGTAACAACAGTTACAATATGTCCTTTTTTGATTAGGATTTTGGAAATTTCATGAACATGCTTCTCCACCCCACCTCTGTCCGGCCAGAATCTTCTAGTTAAGAAAACTATTTTCATATAAAGCTAGCGGGCAGATTTATGGTTCTTATAATTACTTCAAAAAATGTTCCTAAATATACTCCGTAATATTTTTTTAAAAATTCAAATCTACTTTTTTCAAATGTTTTCTCGATCCATTTCAAATTAGCAGAACTCCTGCCAACATAATGAATCACTTTTGAACTTGGATAATATAACACTCTTAATCCTTTCTTAGACACTCGATAGCAAATATCAGCTTCTTCAAAATACATAAAAAATCTTTTATCAAATTTTCCGATCTCTTTAAAGATGTTTTTCCTAATCATCATACATGCTCCACAAATAACTGGAATCTCCCTTTCGCTTTTTCTATCAAATTCTTTAAGAAAATATTTATTTGAAAAATAATTACTAGGAAAAAGCTTATTCAACGATGAAAGTGCAAAAATAACCTGAGGGAAAAAGGGCATACTATTTCCAACTTTTCTAATCTTTTTATTTTTGTCTAAAAATGCAGGGCCAATTATTCCGATCGCTAAATCTGATTCAAGCTTATCAATCATCTTCTCAATAGACCCTGGCGTGAATAACAGATCTGAATTTGAAAAAAGAAGATATTTTCCTTTTGCATTTTCAGCGCCTTTGTTTAATCCCAAACCATACCCGATATTTTTATTTCTTATATATTTTACCTTTTCAAACTTATGAATTTCAGGAGGTATTTTTTCTTTAGAATCGTTATCAACGATTATTACTTCGTAATTATATTTTTCGCATGCTTTCTTTACAGACTTAACAGCATTTAAGATTTCTCTTGGAGTATTGTAATAAACAAATATTATAGATATATCAACTTCTCTCATTAGTCAATAATTCTATCATAATATTTACATTGAAAGATGCCTTGTAACCGTTTCTAAAACTTTCATCTTGATCTTCCCGGACTGTGATAATTCTGAACCGACATATGTTGGGTCTTGCCAGAATAATTTAAACGAGAGAATGCTTATTCCTTGATGAAAAATAAAAATTAAAATTACAAAATACAAAAATATTTTTGAATATTTTTTATTAATAATATTTATTACTTCTGCAAATCCAAATACAAGAATTGGAAATATACTTATAAAATATCTAGCGGTATACCCAGCGACATTCCATCCGTCATAACTTGAAATAAGAGCTATAACTAAAAATAAAATTGTTAAATATAATGATGCTCCGATTTTCTTTTTATTTCTCAAAAGATACAATCCTACGAATGAAAAAATTAAGGAAGGCATGTAGAATAGTATTCCTAGTTTTTGGTCAACAAAAATATCTGATAAATGCGATAATAATGAAAAATCATTTTCAGCTTTTACCAAATGAGGAATTAATAAGAATTTACCCTGACCCAAGAATAATAAAATTAATTGCGGTAGATATCCAACTAATCCACCAGCTCCTGTAATTATTAAACTTACTGCAACTGACTTAAGTTTGATTTTTTTTATTTTTAAATTACTAAAAACTGTAAATAACGGAATCAAAATAAGAATTCCATCCTGCATTCTATTTGCAGTTAACAATCCTAAAATTATTCCTTGGATAAATAATAATTTAATATTTTTCTTCTCCTTATGTTTAAAAAACAAATATAAAAGGGATGATGTTCCTAAAAAAGAAAATGGATGGGTATTTACTACATCAATTGCTGAATAATAAAAAAGGTTAGTAGTAAATAGAATTGAAATAATCGCCATGCTACTAACAAACCTTGAATAAAAGTTTGACAAAATTTTCGAGATAATTATTAATCCGCTAACCACAAACAAGATATTTCCCATCCCTAAAATTATTTGATATATATCGCTGTATCCATTCCTAACTATTGTGGGATTAAACTTAGAAGCTAAAATTACTAAAATGTCTGCAATAAAATAAATCGGTAGCCAAATCACTGAAATTCCTAAAGAAAAGTTGTGCGTTGTTACTTTAATCACATTTTTTAGTTCTGGAACTGAATCAAAACTTGCTGGTTTATTATTACTTTCCGGGCTCCAATAATGAGCGATTTCATCCGTTATATCAATATTCTGAGAGAAATAAATTGAACGGGTAAATCCTATATAATACCTGGCATCACCATAAACACTTTGGCCTACGACTTTAAACTCAAGAAAAAATACAAGAAGAAGAATAAAAGTAATCAGAGAATGAAATATAATCCAGTACTTATTTTTCTCAAAAAAACGAGGCATGTTTGCTAAATAGAATACCTTTTTCTATTTGACAAAGCAAGGCTAGAATGGGAGAATTAATTGATATGGAAGCCCTCAGAAAGGCCTATTTTTTCCTTTTAGACATACTCCAAACCCTAATCCTAGCAGCAGCTGCGTTTGTAGTTGTATACATGTTTTTGTTTCGACCATTTGAGGTAAATGGCGAAAGCATGTATCCAAATCTTCACAACCATCAATACTTAATTACAGACATTATAAGCCTTAAACTGGGAGATCCAAAACTAGGTGAAGTAGTTGTATTTAAAGCACCAAATGAACCAGATAAAGACTTCATTAAACGTATAATTGGTGTGAAGGGTGACCAGGTATCAGTTCAGGATGGAAGAGTTTATTTAAACGGAAAATTACTCGATGAGAGTAAATACCTGGATTCATCAGTAAAAACTTATGGAGGTTCGTTTCTTAAGGAAGGACAAGCTGTTACAGTTCCTGAAGGTTATTTCTTTGTACTTGGCGATAACCGTTCTTACAGCTCAGACTCTAGAGAATGGGGATTTGTTCCGAAGAAAAATATTATTGGAATATCAAAATTAATCTATTGGCCTGTATCTGATGCGGGGTTAATTACTAATCCGTATTAAGCAGTAAGAAGAGAAACTATCTCTTGTACTTTTGGCCCAGTAATTTCTACATCTCCACCTATTTCAATTACTACTCTAGCTTTAGATCGGGACTGGAATATTGAAACCTTATCCACTGATCTTTTTTCTTTAATATTTTTTGCCATCTCATCTAATTCAGGCACCCAAAGCTTATCGGTTTTTTTAGGAGCTCTTTGTTCAACTTCACCTTTAACTTGACGCGCCATATCCTCGGTCTGTCTTACCGTGCTATTATCTTTAAGAATTTTCTTAAAAAGCTCAAGCATCATCTTGCTGTCCCCTACTGAAATTAGGGGTCTAACGTGCCCCTCAGTAATAACGCCAGCAACAAGTGCGTCTTTAATAGCATCTGGAAGGGAAAGTAAACGGATAGTGTTAGAAACCGTAGGGGCACTCTTTCCAACTTTTCTAGCGACTTCATTTGTTCCTAATCCGAATTCGTCAATTAATCTTTTATAAGCCTGTGCTCTTTCGATTGGGTTAAGATCTTCTCTCTGAACGTTTTCCACGATTGCCATTTCAAGCATTTGCTGAGGCGAGGTCTTTTTTATAACGACTGGTACTTTTGCAAGCCCAACTAGCTTAGAAGCTCTCCAGCGCCTCTCTCCTGCAATAATCTGGTACCCTGCTGGGGTACTTGCGACAACTATTGGCTCAAGAACACCCTGTTCTCTAATGGAGTCTGCTAGTTCTGTTAGTGAATCGGGAGAAATAATTCCTCTTGGTTGGAGCGGGTTACTTTGAAGCATTCCTACTTCAAGTTCTGTAATTACTGCGTCTTGCGTTGTATCCATTTACTATTTTGTAACGACTTGAACTAATTTTTTTCCTCTTTTAGTTATAAATTCAATAGTTCCGTTTGCTACTGCGAAAAGTGTATAGTCTTTTCCCATAGAAACTCCAACTCCTGGAAATACCTTTGATCCGCGCTGTCTTACGATAATATTTCCTGGTGTAGCTTTTTGGCCAGCAAATAATTTTACGCCTAAGCGCTTTGACTTCGAGTCTCTATTTCCTTTAACCGATCCTTGTGCTTTTGTATGTGCCATATAGGTTTATAGTCTTGTGAAAACTTATAAGATTTTATCTTTAATTTTCACAAAGGTCAATAAGTCAAAGTAGATCTTTCTCTACTTTTTTGGTTCAGTTGGGGCAGTTTTACTTGTTTTCTCGGCTTTTTCAGTAACTTTTGTGCCTCCAACTTCAATTTTTTCTATTTTCAAAACTGTGTGCTGTGGTCTAAAGCCCATAACTTTTCTGTATCTAGATTTAGCTTTAAATTTTGCAACTCTAACCTTGTCTCCCTTTACTTGATCGACTAAAGCTGCAGTTACAACTGCACCTTTAATGCTTGGCTTTCCTAAGGTTACTTTACCATCATTAACAAATAAAAGTACTTCTTCGAATGCAAAATTCTTTTTGCCTGCCAGATCAATCTTATCGACTGTAAGAGTATCTCCAGCGCTTACTTTATATTGTTTTCCTCCTGATTTGATTACCGCGTATTGCATAGCTATAAATTATACCAAAAACCTAGCGTATTTCCAATACTTCTCGCCTTTTTCCTTTATTAAGCGCAAACAAGAGCCCAAGCAGAATAAAGTTAGATAAAAGCGAACTACCTCCATACGAGACAAATGGAAGAGTAACTCCCACAATGGGAACGATTCCTATGTTCATTCCAACGTTTACAAAAAAGTGTACAAATATTAAAAAGAATGCTGTTACAGCAAACATTTTAGAAAACTTATCTTCTGCATTTTTGATTATTATAAAAAGTCTAAAAAATATAAATGCAAATGCCAAAATAATTATTATTGAGCCTATAAATCCCAGTTCTTCTGAAATTGTCGCAAAGATAAAGTCAGTATGTCTTTCAGGTAAAAATCGTAATTCAACCTGTGTTCCCTGACCAAGCCCACGTCCTATAAACATTCCCGAGCCCACAGCAATCACAGCTTGAATCGCATTATAGCTTGTCCCAAGAGGATCTCTGGATGGATTTAAGAAAGTTAATACACGCTGCCTCTGGTATTCATGCAGTAATACCCAAAGAAAAGGAAGACTTGCAAGCCACATTAGAAATCCCGCAAAAAACCATTTAAACGGATAACCGTAGATCAATAAAAGCCCCATGGTCACGAAAACATAAATAAGCGCATTTCCCAAGTCAGGTTGAAAGAAAATTAGAAGAGCAATTGGGAACATAAACCCAAGAGACGCAAGAAATGATTTAAAAGAGTAAGATTTAAGATTTGAAAGATATGACGCTATGGAAATCGCTAAGAATGGTTTTAAAAGTTCCGAGAACTGAATTCCTACTCCAAAAATTGTAAACCATCTAACGCTCCCCCTGCTTTCAACTCCTAAAAATAATACCGCTGTCAAAAGAATAATTGATCCAATATAAATTGGAATCGCGTAGTTTTTAAATATTGAGGGATTTAGCTGGGAGAAAATAAAAAACACTACTACAGAAAGAATTGTAAAAATTAATTGACTTTTAAAAATTGCAAAGTCGACTGAAAATAGAGAAACAAGACTAAATGTTACAAGAACTCCAACAGCGATCAAGAGGAGCCAGTCAATTGAGGACAGTGAGAAAAACTTCATTACACTTTTGTAACTTTAAATTCGCCCTTTGTCAAATTATTTATTAAAGCTTTTCTTTTTATTTCATTCTCAAACTCATTAGGCCAGTCAGGCAAACTCACATCAACTTTTTCACTTAGACTTGTTCCTATCTTTTTTCTCTCCTCTTGAATCATTCTTACGATGTCCCTTGCTTCCCCTTCTACTCTTAATTCATCAGTAATATGTGTGTCTAAAAATAATCCTATTCGTTTTTTATAGTCATCATTTTCTGTTGCATCAACTATCCCTTCACCTTTTGGCATATCAGAATAATTCATGTAATCGATGCTTTTAATATTTAATTCATCTTGAATAATTTTTTCATATAACTTAAGATTTTCTTTTTCCTTAATTGGTTCACCAAAAAAACCAATTCTAGAAAGTGGCTGTCTTACTTTTATTCCTTTTTCTTTTCTAATTGCGTGAATTCGCTCTACAATTGAACGAACAAATTCCATGTCATAAATTAGACTTGAATCATAATCCCCCTCTTTAGGCCAATTAGTTAAATGCACAGAGTCCTCTTCTGTTAGATTTTTATACATCTCTTCAACTATAAACGGTGCAATAGGAGCTAAAATTTTACAAATGGTAACTAAAACTTCATGAGTCGTTGAATAAAAATTGTTTTTGTCTTTTTCATCAAGGGCTGAAGCACCTGCTCTATTCCTGCTTCTTCTTATGTACCAAGTTGAAAAATCGTTAATGAATTTACCAATATTTGTAATCGTAGAAACTGTATCAAAATTGTCTAGATCTCTAGTGACTTCTCCTATCAACTTGTTTAAAAGCGAAAGAATCCATTTATCTAAAACGTTTTCAGAATCTAACTTTTTATTTTCAACTTTCCATTCATCCACATTTGCATAACTTACAAAAAAGTTATAAGTATTCCAAAGGATTAGGAGCAAACCTTTAACTTGTTGACGATATTGTTCTTCAGAAATTATGATATCTTCCCCGTTCATAATTGGCGAGGACATTAAATAAAATCTTAGCGCGTCTCCCCCATATTTATTTAAAAGTTCCTTTGGATCTGGATAGTTTCCAAGGTTTTTACTCATCTTCCTCCCATCCGTTCCAAGGATTACCCCCTCAACACCTACATTTTTAAATGCTTTCGATTTATATAAAGCAACTCCAATTACATGAAGAACATAAAACCAAGCTCTAATTTGTCCTGTATATTCTGCGATAAAATCTGGTGGAAAAAAATCTTCTAATTTTTGGTTATTCTCAAACGGATAATGACGCTCTGCAAAGGAAGCTGATCCCGCCTCTATCCAGCTATCCAAAACTTCTGGAACTCTTTTAACTTTCTTGCCGCATTTTTTACAATCAATTTCTATTTCATCAATATCCGGCTTATGTAAATTTGTAACTTTTTGAGAACTTTCTTTTTCTAATTCTTCAATAGAACCAGGAACAAATCTCTCCCCGCATTCGCATTCCCAAACAGGAACTGGGCTTCCCCAATATCTATTCCTTGAAATATTCCAGTCAGGTGCATTTTCAAGACTTTTCAAAAATCTTCCATGCTTAAAATGCTTTGGGAACCAATTAATTTCTTCGTTAGTTTTTATAAGCTGTTCTTTAATATTTTGAACATTTACATACCATGCGTTAATCGGCGCATAGTAGAGTCGTGTGTGACATCTCCAGCAAAGAGGCACTGAGTGAGTGATTTCTTCGTCTTTATAAATTAAACCACGACTTGATAGGTCTTCATTAACTGCTTTATTTGCCTTAAGATAATACATACCACCAAACAAAGGCACATTCTCTTTTACATTTCCTTCTTCATCCAAATGAATTTCTATATGGACTTTGTTTTCATTCATTGCCTTCAAATCTTCTTCTCCGTAAGCAGCAATTGTTACTACTCCAGTTCCCTCTTCTGCGGTTACAAATTCTCCACCGATTATTTCGAAAGCTTTTTCCCCTTCTGCAATCTTGTCTTTGTAATAGTCGTAATGTGGCGTGAATTTCAAACCAACCAATTTATTTCCTTTAAATTCATCAACTATTTTATATGTATTTGCGTCGCTCAAAATCTTAACTGTGGTTTTTGCAAGAATATATTTTTCTCCATTTTGTTCTACCTTTACGTAAGTAAGTTTTGGATTTACAGCGAGCGCTGGAGTCACGATCTTATTCCATGGAGTTGTAGACCAGGCTAAAATAAATGTTCCCGGTTCATCTTTTAATTCGTATTTATATGTGGTTCCCTGGTCTTTTGTATCTTTATAATTATCTGCATCCATCGCAACTTCAAAATTAGAAATTGGAGTTGAACAATGAGGGCAAAAAAGTGTAACCTTAAGACCTTTATATATGTGTTTTCTAGCATACATCTGTTTAAATACCCACATAACAGATTCCATATAAGGAGTGTCCCAAGTCTTATATGCGTTTTTAAAGTCAACCCAGCGGCCAATATGATCAACATACCACTCCCATTCTCCAGAAATTTGCTCTACATATTTTTTACATTCTTCAATAAATTTTTTAACCCCAACCACATCTTCGATATCCTTTTTTCTTTTTATCTCAAGCTGATTCTCAACTTTATTCTCAACTGGTAATCCGTGTCCATCCCATCCCCAAACACGACGCACTCTATAACCTTTCATAGTGTAGAAACGCCCAAACACATCCTTGTGAATACTTCCAAGTAAATGTCCGTAATGAGGCATTCCAGTTACAAAAGGAGGACCATCTAGAAATGTCCAGTCGCCATTAGGCGCGTCTTTCTCGACAGACTTTTCAAATATATTGTTGTCTTTCCAAAATTTAAGAATTTCTTCCTCAATTTCTGGAAAATTTACACTTGGCGTTACAGGCTTAAACATAAAGCTAATTGTACCTGAATTCAGCCTCTGCATCAACCTATCTTGTACCAAAAATGAATACTGCGTAATAGCCTGCTATCCCACCGCAGCCATGATTCCATGAAGGATTTTGAATTGCTTCTTTATGTCCTGTTAGCGATCTATCCCACCCATACTCTACGATATGTACGCCGTACTGCGGTTGTACTCCTCCGAATAAAACCTCACCCATCCTAAAAAATTCGTCTTGATTTTCTCCATATTTGTTAAAGCCAGCATGACCATCAAGCCCTCCGTTTGCGAGCTGCTCCTCTGCCCTTTTTTGAGCAATATCACAAAGTAAATCATTCTTTGTGACCTGTTGTACATTATGCGCTTTCCTATAGTCATTCATGGCAGTATTTAGCTCTTCTGGCGTAGACATTCGAGGATCTGGTGGCAAATTAATTTTAGTTATGTGCTCATCAACTTTCTCAACCGACCAGTCAAAAGGTGGCTGGGTAGGATAGACTTTAATATTTTTCTCAATAATTGACCCGTCTTCTCTTAAATAAATTCTTTTTGAAATATTACTGTTGTTAGCATTAAAAACGAGAAATAAAAATAGAAAAAATAAAATAAAAAATTTAGAGAGATACGGAGTATTTAATTGAATTTTCTTCATATTAAAAAACCATCACTCTAGTCCCCATTGGAGCCCACTCAAATAACCATTTGGAAAATGCGACGGGTTGATTGACGCATCCATGACTTACTCTTGTTCCAAATTTGTTATGCCAAAAAGCGCCGTGTAATGCATAAGCTTTATGAAAATACATTACATATGGAACATCTTTTAAAAAATATGGCGGGTATGGTGGATAGCTTCCACTCATATTTTGTTTTTCATATTTTTTATAAATTCGAAAATCCCCTTTAACCGTCGGCGTATAGTACATGCCTGTACTCACGGGACTTTGATTTATTAACCGGCCACCATCCCATACGTAAAGCATTTGTTTAGAAGTGTCAATTGTAATCAGTTTTTCAGAGGTTATTATCTGCGCCTTAACCGGAGTAACAAATGTCATGAATGCGAACAGGAAAATGAAGGACAGCAAGAACAATCTTTTCACTATTTAATCGTATCAAAAAAGAGGTTTTTAAAAAAGCTTAATTGATTTTTACTAGCTCTACTTCAAAAGCTAGAGGAGTATTTGGAGGAATAGAACCAGCGCCTCTTTCTCCATATGCTAAATCCGAAGGAATAAGAAGCTTTCTTTTTCCTCCCACTTTCATTCCCAATAACCCTTGATCCCAACCCTGTATTACTTCTCCAGCTCCTACGCTAAAGCTAAAAGTCTGGTTCCTATCATACGAGCTATCAAATTTTCTTCCATCTAAAAATGTTCCAAGATAATTTACCTCGACTGTGTCTCCGCTTTTTACCTCATCGCCAGTTCCAACTTTAATATCTTCAATTTTTAATTCAGTTACATTTTGCATAGTTTGTGTTTGAGCTTGAATTTGAGTGCTAGCTTGAGTCGGAACAGCTGTTGCTCGTCCTGACTGCATTTCAATTGGGCTTTCGCTTTGAGAAATAACCGCTTGAGGATTCCCAAAATTTGAAAGCTGTTGTTTTTCACTCTCTTCTTTGCTCGGTGTTATATTGTTCTTTGTGTATACTATCACACCTCCGATAATTAAAAAACAGACAATTCCAAATAAAATAATTCGTCCGTTTAGATAATTCATAAAAAGAAATTATAGCAAAAAATCTCTATTTGCATAGTGTGTTATAATGGTTTTCCGATGATTAAAACTGCTCTTTTAGGCCTGCTACTCCTGCTAATTGCTACACCCGCTTATGCAGAGAGCAGGGTTAATGTGAATGTTAATAGTGATACTAATTCTTCTAATGACGATTTAAAATCCCATACCGATATCACAGTTGAAACTAACGGAAAGAAAACAAATTACACATCTGACACACCTGGAAGTATTGAAGTAGACGCAGTTAATGACGAGCATACTATAAAAGTGAATGGTCAGGTCATTCAAATCACAGGATCATCAAATCCAACTACTTCCGGAACACCTACCCCTACGATTAATGAAGATAGGGATAACGATAATATAAATGATAATTTGGAAAAATCAATTGAATTTGTAGGAGAAGAAAAAAGCTTAATTAAAGAAATCGAAGATTTAATTAAGAAAGTTTTTTCCTTTTTTGGCTAGATCTAAAAGTTAGATAATAAACCACTGGTATAAAGAAAAGCATTATAGTCCCAGAAAAAGTAAGACCTGCGATTATTGCTCCTCCGAGACCTCTCCATAAAGGATCTGAAAGAGTAATTGGAGTTAATCCTAAAATCGCAGTTAATGAAGTTAATGCAATCGCCTCAAGCCTGCTTGCCGCTCCCTCTGCAATTCCCTCAATAAAACTCATTTTTGTTTTTTCGTTCGCCTGAATCTTATCTACAATTAAAATTGAATTCTTTACAACAATTCCAAATAACGCTAATACTCCAATGAGCGCTGGGAACGAAAGTGGAGTATTGGTTAGTGCAAAGATTATAAATACTCCGGAAATTGAAAGCGGAATAACTAAAAGAACTATTAAAGCTTTTCTGAAGGATGAGAACTGTAAAACCATGGTTACTAAAATCAACAGGAATGAAAGGATCATTGCGGTAAATATGGAATTTACTGATTCCTGGTTTTCTTCATTAACTCCTCCTGTTTTCCATGAATATCCTGACGGAAGATCAAGTGTATTTGCGTATTGTTCAAGTTCTTTGTTCACATCTTGAATTGAGTAACCATTTTTAACAGAAGCTGTAATTGAGATCGATCTCTTAGCATCTTCTCGGGTTATTAGAGTAGGACTCGTTGCCAACTCCAGTCGTCCTAAAGAGGTTAATGGTATTTGCTCAAAAGTTACAGGATTTATAATTAGAAGCTCGTCAATGTTCTCAACAAATTGCGTTCCTTCTGAGAATCTTAAAGATATATCTTCCTCATCCGTTGATTCAGTATCAAATTTTACACTGGATAATTCAAATCCACTTGCATAAGTGCGAAGCGTAAGACCTATTTGCTCTGTAGAAACTGAGTTTTCTGCAAGCTTTTGCCTGTCAGGAATAAATGTGATTTTACTTGTTCCCGGTTTTATGGATTTATTTACATTATTAGCCCCTGGTTCAGATTCCAAATATTTCACAATTTCATCAGCATACTTATCTAAAAGAGCTAAATCATTTCCTAATAACTTTATTTGCACATCTGCTCCAGCTGGAGGACCACCGCTTGATTCATTCACCGAAAATTTTCCTTTTGAATAGTTTGAAAATTCATCTCTAATGTCTTGAGCAATTTCAAATGAACTTTTCTTCTTATCTTCTTCAAATACCAAGGTAAACAAGAAATTATTTGCTTCTGCCCCACCAGCTCCACCGAATTCATCAGGAGCTTGTCCTAAATTAAGAGATACGGTCTCAACATCTTCCTGTTTTTGTAGTTTTGAAAAAATAGACAATGCTTCTTTTTTAGAAGTTTCTACATTTGTTCCTGGTGGAAGCTCTATTGAGACACTTAACTGGTCAGAGTCAGTCTTAGGAAAAAATTCATTTTTTACGAATCCAAACGGCACAAGTAAATATGAAAAGATTGAAAATATTACGACCAATATTACTGTTACCCTTAGCCATCTTCCCGAAGAGAGAATTTTTGTGATTAGCGCTTGATATCTTATTGATAAAATCTCAAAACTTATTAATCCCTGGTCAAAATATTTTCTATATTTTCTTGAAGGTTTTGAAATTCTATTTTCATATCCTCTAAATGCGATTTCCCTAAGCTTATAAAGCAGAAAAAGAAAAATACCAAAAACTATAAACTCAAAGAGTAATAATGGTGTTCTTCCAGAAATAGCGATTAGAAAACCAGCCAAACCAATCACAATCAAAATTCCGAGTAAAACTGTTACCCTCTTGGGTAATTTTGGCCTTAATAGGTAAGCTATGACCGGAAGGGTAATAAACATAGCTACAAAGAACGAAGCGAGAAGTGTTGCTGACACTACAATAGGAATTGGTTTTATGAATTCTCCGATAATTCCAGATGAAAGTAAAAGCGGAATAAATGCCCAAACAGTTGTTAGAGTTGTCGTAAAAATTGGAATGATGAAATCACGCCATACCAGAAG
>CAYORA010000003.1:35536-36776 GCA_964406285.1 uncultured Gammaproteobacteria bacterium | reverse complement strand
GATTTAGATCCTAAATATGTAGAGCCAGCTAAGGAATTTTCCAGACTTCTGGTTGCAAATGGATATCATCTGGTTTTTGGTGGATCTGACACGGGGTTAATGAAAGTGGTCGCTGACGAGGTTCAAAAAAATGGAGGAAAAGTATTAGGGGTTTCTATGCAGGTATTTCATCATCTTGCACGGAAAAACGCAGACGAGATGATTCTTGCAAAAGATTTAGGAGATAGAAAATTGATTATGCTTGATAAAGCTGTTGCAATAGTTGCTTTAGTTGGTGGATTGGGAACACTCGACGAACTGCTTCATATTGCTGAGCTTAAAAGACAAAAAAGTCATGCTAAGCCAATAGTTGTACTAGATACTGATAATTTTTATGAAGGATTAAGAATGCAGTTTAAAAAAATGGAAGACGATAAATTTAATGTTTTTGATATGAGAGAATATGTCGTTTTTAGAAATACCCCTCAAGAGACTATTGATTACATTAACGAAGAACTTGATAAATGATAAAACTTCCCGGACTTATTGATCCTCATGTTCACCTTCGTACTCCTGGGCAAATCCACAAAGAAGATTTTTTAACTGGGACCAAAGCAGCTGTTGCCGGTGGATTTACCGCAGTAATTGATATGCCAAATAATTTAAATCCAATAACTTCTTTTGATCGTTTGGATGAAAAAATAGAAATTGCAAAAAAGGAAATCGTTTCTGATATAGGATTTCATTTTGGATCATTGGGTGATAATCTTTCGGAATTTGAAAAAATTTATGATAAAGTTTTTGGTTTGAAGCTTTATCTTAATCAAACAACAGGTGGTTTTATAATTGATCAAAAAAAAATACTAAAAATTTACGAAGCATGGAATATCGATAAGCCTATCTTGGTTCATGCAGAAGAAGACGTAATCGATCTGGTAGTTAAGGTTTGCTCAGAAACAAAAAAGAAAACTCACATTTGTCATGTTAGCTCGCGGGAAGAACTAGAAAAAATAATTAATGCCAAGAAAAAAGACTTGCCAGTTACTTGCGGAGTTACTCCTCATCATTTATTTTTAACAAAAAAAGATGTTAAGCATTTGAAATCTTATGGAATGATGAAACCTCCTGTTTACGATGGTTTTTCAGATTTTGCATTTAAAAATTTAAAACATATTGATCTAATAGAATCAGATCATGCACCCCACACGAGAGAAGAAAAAGATTCAGAAAATCCGCCATTTGGAGTTCCTAATTTAGAAAC
>CAYORA010000003.1:32044-35436 GCA_964406285.1 uncultured Gammaproteobacteria bacterium | reverse complement strand
AAAGCCATTTTTTAATCCACATTTAACTTACGAAGATAATTATAGAAAAGGTCCTTTTGGTGAGTTCTCCAATAAAAAAGTTTACAAAGAAAAAGGATTACCTGACCACTATTTTTTCGGTCTTCCAGTTTTTACTCCATTTGGGATTCCGGCAGGTCCACTTTTAAATTCTAAATATGTAAATGCTGCACTGGATAAAGGATTTGATTTGGTTACCTATAAAACAGTTAGAACAAAATATCGCGTATCAAACGAATGGCCAAACGTTCTAGCAGTTAAAGTAAAAGGTGATCTTACATTGGAAATGGCGGAAAAAGGAGTGATTGGAAATCAGAATTATGGAAATCCATTGGCTGTTACAAATTCTTTTGGAGTTCCTTCTATGGATCCGGAAATTTGGCAAAAAGATTTAGCAAAAAGTGTAAAGCATGCAAAAAAAGGACAGGTTGTGATTGGGAGTCTTCAGGGGACAACCGAGGGAGATGTAAATAAATTTATCGATGATTATGTTTTAGCAGCAAAACTTGTTAAAGAAACCGGAGTAAAAATTATGGAAGCGAATCTTTCATGTCCCAATGAGGGCTCAGCGCATTTAGTTTGTTTTGATATCCAAAGAACTTTAAAAATTGTCGAGAAAATAAAAAATGAAATAGGAAATATGCCTTTGATTATAAAAATTGCATATTTTCAGGATCAAAAATTGCTTGAAAAATTAGTAAGCTCTGTTGGAAGAATAGCTGATGGAATTTCAGCGATTAATACTATTCCGGCGAAAGTTTATAAAGAAAACGGAGAACAAGCTTTACCGGGTGGCGAGATGAGGCTTAAATCGGGGACATGCGGACATCCAATCAAGTGGGCAGGGTTGGAAATGACTGAAAGATTATATAAATTGCGAGAAGAGTTAGGTTTGAATTTTACAATAATTGGAGTTGGAGGAGTAACTTTGGCTAAAGAGTATTTTGAATATAGATCAAGAGGAGCTGACGCTGTTATGAGTGCGACGGGCGCAATGTGGAATCCGCTCCTAGCTCAGGAAATTAAGAAAAGTTTGTAATTTTGGCCTCAAGTTCCTATACTTAGACTAATGCCCGGATTTTATTTATCCCTTCCATTTTTATTCCTAAAATTTTGGTATCTTGAAGCGCCTATTCGGCTAATCAAATACTTTATGTCTATAAATCATGCTGTTTTAGAGATTCTTTCTCTTCCCCTAATGATTAGAACTTTTTTTAAGCCTCTTAAAAATGAATACAGAAAAGGATTGGTTCTTTTCTCGGTGGCAATGGGAATATTTATTAAATCAGTATTTATTATTATGGATACTTTACTTTTTTTAGCATTAATCTTCTTTGAGATTTCATTTTTAGCATTTTTTATCTGGTGGCCAATTTTAACATTTTTAATTTTATTTATTAAATTATGAACGGAAGAATAAGTATATCTTTAATCTATGATTCTTTAGGATCTGTATTGATTAGATTTGTAGCGATTAATGGAATTTTAATTATGATCGCATATGAAGTTTTGGTTGGCAATTTTCCAAGAATCCCTCTTTTTCTTTTATCAATTCTTACCATAGTGCATATTTTTATAAGGTATGAAATAGAAAATATTCTTCCCGAGAAAAAAGTTAACGGAAATTTAACAGACACTTTAGAATGTTTTACGAAAGAAGCTCTTATGGCAGTTCTTTTTAAGAAAAACGGATCCTCAATAATTAATTATTTAAAAAAACAAACTCAAATTAAATTTTATTTAGAAAAAGCTGCAATTGATCCTAAAAATATAAAAGTTGTGGAATTTCCAAAGCATGATTTATACGCTAAAGCGCTTGAGATCGCTAAATCCCAGAATAATAATTATGTTACTTCAATAGATTTGTTTACTGCCTTTCTGTTACTTACAGAAAATGAAACAAAACTTCTCTTCTCAAATAAGCTAAAAGAAGCGGACATTTTAAGCATAAATCATTGGGTAAAAATTACATTTAACGAGGAAGAGTTAAAAACAAGAAGAGCGAGGTTTGTGGGAATTGGAATTGGCGAAACACTAGTTTGGGGATGGACTCCTGAAACAAAAAATTATACTAAAGATCTTACATTTTCAAATATTCATAAAAAAGGATTTATAGAAGGAAGAGAGAAAGAATATAAAGAGCTCCTAGAGGTAATGGAGAAAAAAACTAATAATAATGTTTTATTAGTTGGAGATATTGGTACGGGAAAAAGTAATTTGGTAGATAATTTTATTTTTGATAGCTATGAAGCAAAATTATCTAGGAAATTAAATCACAGGAGATTTTTAGAGCTTTCAATTGGTCCACTTATTGCAGGAACTGCAAGTCGGGAAGAACTTGAAACAAGACTTCAGGCGATAATTGAAGAAGTAAAACATTCTGGAAACGTGATCCTATATATCCCGGAGTTTCAAAATATCATGGGCTCCTCGTCATATGAAATAGACTTGTCTGGAGCAATTCTTCCATATTTAAGAGATGGGAAAGTGCCAATAATTGCCACTATGACAAAACCTGAGTACAAGAAGTATTTTGAAAATAATGCGATCAGGGAAGTCTTCGAAATTATAAATCTTGAGGAACCAAATGAAGATACCGCTCTTAAGATGTTATTTCAGAAAGCTGAGGAGATTGAAAATGAGACAAAAACTCAGTTAAGTTATAAGGCAATTCTTTCAGCAGTGAAATATGCTGACAAATTTGATGTAAATGCAGTGCTTCCGGGAACAGCAGTTGAGCTATTAATGGAAACTGCAAATTCTGTCTCATTAGATAAAAGAAAAGAAAAAATAGTTTTGGAGGATGACGTTATAAGTCGAGTTGAGGCAAAAAGTCATATTCCTGTAGGAAGTCCTAAGTCAGAAGAAAAATTACTTCTTCTCAATTTAGAAAATGAGATGCATAGATTTGTGATAGGCCAAGATGATGCAATTCGCTCAATCTCAGAAGCTATAAGAAGAATTAGGGCAGGACTAACTCGGGAAAAACCAATTTCATTCTTATTCTTAGGCCCAACGGGAGTTGGTAAGACAGAGGCTGCAAAAACACTCGCAAAAATTTATTTTGGGGGCGAGGCAAATATAGTGAGGGTAGATATGAGTGAGTATGGAAATCCTGATGCATTAGACAAGATGCTTGAATCAGATTCGGGAAGTTTTCTAAATCAAATCGAGACTCATCCTTTCTCATTAGTCTTGTTAGATGAATTTGAAAAGGCAAACGCAAAAATCTTAAATTTATTTCTTCAAGTTTTCGAAGATGGAAGAATGACCGATAATTCAGGAAAGACAGTTTCATTTACTAATACTATTATTATCTCGACCAGTAATGCTGGTTCCGAGTTTATTCGCGAAAATTTGGCAAATAATAAGGA
>CAYORA010000003.1:28285-31944 GCA_964406285.1 uncultured Gammaproteobacteria bacterium | reverse complement strand
TGAAGAATTTGGTGCAAGACCTTTAAGGCGTTTTATTCAGGATAAAGTCGAGGATGTTATAGCTAAAAAGTTGCTTTCAGAGGAGTTTGTGAGAGGAGACAGGATAAATGTTGTATTAGATCAGAGCTCAAATCTATCTTTTAATAAGGCTTCTTAACCTTGAAGCTAGCCTCAAGATCTGCTATACTTGTCACACTATGCCAGCAATTCAGCGTAGCGAGTTCGCGCTAGCACTAAATCAGGTAGCAAATGAAAGGGGAATTGACCCCGAAATAGTTTTGGATACAGTCCAAAACGCTATCCTCGCGGCTTACAGAAAAGATCATCCAGATATCGAAGTTGAAGAATATTCAGCAACGCTTGATCCTAACACTGGCGAAGCAAAAATTTTCCATAATGATTTAGATGTAACTCCTCCTGGATTCGGAAGAATTGCAGCTCAAACAGCAAAGCAAGTAATCCTTCAGAAAATTAGAGAAAAGGAAAAAGAAGCAATAATTACAGACTACAAAGTAAGAATTGGAACTATTGTAAATGGTATGGTTCTTAGATTTGCAGGGCCAAACATCATAATTGATGTTGGAAAAGCTGAAGGAGTTATGCCTCCTCAAGAACAAATTGCAAATGAAAAGTATCATCTTAATCAAAGAATTGCGGTTTTCTTAAAAGAAATTCATGAAGGTCCAAAAGGAGAAGAAGTGGTTGTTTCACGCGCAGATAATGGTTTACTTGAAGGATTACTGAAGCGTGAAGTTCCTGAAGTAGCACAAGGATCAGTTGAGATTAAAGCAATTGAAAGAGAACCTGGAAATAGAGCAAAAATTGCAGTTTATTCATCTCAAGCAGGAATCGATCCTGTTGGAAGCTGCGTCGGACAAAAAGGGGTAAGAGTACAAGCAATAATTGCAGAGTTTAATGGCTTAGAAAAAATAGATATCATTCAATGGCAAGAAAATATTAGGGATTACGTGGTTCAGGCTTTGTCCCCTGCAAAAAACATTACGGTTGAAATTGATGAAAAAGAAAAAACAGCTAAGGTAAAAGTTCCACAGGAAGAACTTTCTTTAGCAATCGGAAAAGATGGCCAAAATGTTAGATTAGCCTCAAAACTAACTGGATATAGAATAGAAATTGAGGGAGACGAATCTCTAGTAACAGAAAAACCAGCTGAAGAAAAATCAGAGCCTGAAACAAAAGAAGAAGTAGTTGAAGTTACTGAAGAAAAAGTAGAAGCTAAAGAAGTACAAGAGCCTCAAGAAGTGGTTGAGGAAAAGGTAGCAGAAGTTACAAATGATTTAGAAGAGGCAAAAACTGATTCAGAGGCTCCAGTGGAATTGAAAGCTGAAGAGTCACAAAATGAACCTATGCAGGCAGAAAATCCAGAAGCAGGGGAAGAAAATTCAACTAAGAGTTCTTAATATGAGAAGCTTTAATTTTCTTCAGAAAAAAATATGGACGCTAAAAACTCTAATCAAGAATATCCTCCGGTCGTAGCCGTTTTGGGTCATGTAGACCACGGTAAAACCACGCTATTAGATACAATCCGAAAAACTTCTATTGCCGCTAGAGAACATGGCGGAATTACTCAGAAAATTGGAGCTTCAACAGTAGAAATTGAGCATGAAGGTAGAAAAAGATTTATTACCTTTATAGATACCCCAGGACATGAAGCTTTTGCAAAAATGCGTGGCCGAGGAGCTCAAGCAGCCGATATTGGTTTGCTAATAGTCTCTTCTGTTGATGGAGTTATGCCTCAAACAAAAGAAAGTATTGGCCTTCTTAAAGCTTCGGGTGTACCGTTTATCGTTGTTTTGACTAAATCGGATGATCCTCAGAGAAATCCTGAAAAAGCTAAGAGAGATCTTATGAATGAAGAAATTATTTTCGAAGGAATGGGAGGAGATGTACCCGTTATTGAGGTTTCTTCCAAAACAGGATCAAATATTAAGGAGCTTCTTGATTTAATTTTATTAGTAAACGATCTTCATCCTAAATCT
Source organism: uncultured Gammaproteobacteria bacterium (assembly GCA_964406285.1). GTDB lineage: Bacteria > Patescibacteriota > Microgenomatia > Levybacterales > UBA12049 > 2-01-FULL-39-10-A. Next base: position 29,947 of record CAYORA010000003.1, on the reverse strand, counting down.
TCAGAGATTACAGAAAATGGTCCACTTAAGGCAATTGTTATTGAATCTAAGCAAGATCCTAAGGCCGGACCGAAGGCTACGGTTGTTGTAAAAAATGGAACAATTTCAGTAAGAGACGAAGTTACTACCGGAGAAGTAAATGGTAAGGTAAGAAGTTTGATTTTAGACTCCGGAAAGCAAGTTCAGATTGCTTCAGTTGGAGATGCAGTAGAAATTTTAGGATTTGAAAAAGCTCCAAGTGTAGGAAATGTAGTTTATAAAGGGTCGGAAATAAAAGCACTTGAAGAATCTGAGAAAGGGTCTAAGGCTAAAAATAATGACGATTATATCTCGTTAATCTTAGTTACTGACACTCTGGGCTCTTTAGAGGCTATTGTAGCTTCATTACCTGAAAAAATAAATATTATTTCTAAAAAAACTGGAGATATAACTACGGCCGATGTTTTACTGGCAAAATCAATTGGTGCATTAGTCTTAGGTTTTAATATAAAAATTAAGTCAGATGTTGCTCGATTGGCCTCAACTGAGAAGGTTTTAGTTAAGAGTTATGGCATTATTTATGAAATGCTTGACGAAATTAATGATGTGGTGGAAGGAAAAGCGCTTTCTCTTCTAGAAGAAGTTTATGGTACAGCAAAGATTTTAGCGAGTTTCCCATATGAAAAGCAGATTGTTATGGGTATAAAAGTGCTTGAGGGTAGAGTTGCCAAGGGAGATAAGGTTAGAATTGAGCGTGGAGACGAAGTAATTGGAGAAGGATATATTAATTCAGTAAGGCAAGGAAAAGATCAAACCTCCAAAGTCGAAGCAGGCCTGGAAGCAGGTATAATAGTTGGCCCTGCTATTGACTTTACTATAGGCGATATGATAATATGCCATAGCTAAATAAGCCTATATAAATTGCTAATAGCTTATAACTAAAGGCAAATAGCTAATATTATGGATATTCAAAGACTTAGAGAAATTTTTGACAGAGAAAGCAGTTTTGCAATTGTTGTTGGGCAAGATTACACAATTGATGAAATGGGAGCTTCTCTCGCGCTTTATTTAACACTTTCTTCACTCGGAAAAGACGTTTCTGTGATATCTTCAAAGCAGCCTTTAGTAGAGGTTTCAAATCTAGTTGGAATAGACAGAGTTAGATCTGGATATGAATCAAAAAATGGAGATTTAGTAGTTTCTTTCCCATATCAAGGAGATGAAATTGGAAAAGTTTCATATACTCTTGAAGCTGGATTTTTAAATATTATCGTAAAACCAAAAGAAAATGCACTTTCTTTTGGAGAAAAAGACGTTCTTTTCAGAAGAAGCGGAGATGTGCCCCGTGTACTAATCGCTGTTGGAGTTAAAAGACTTTCAGAATTATCTTCCATATTTAATATAGAGTCTCTAAAAGATACAACTATCATTAATATTGATAAAGCAGGATCAAATGAAGGATTTGGAGATATAGTTATGATTGGTCAATCTGCTTCAAGTGTCTCTGAGCAAGTCGCAAATGTAATGCTTGCGCTTGCGTATCCTATTGATCCAGATTCAGCGCAAAATTTACTAAGTGGAATAGTTTATGCTACTTCGGATTTCCAAAGCTCAATAACAAGTTCATTAGCATTTGAAATGGCAGGAATACTTCTTAGAAGTGGAGCAATAAGAGAAGGAGTT
>CAYORA010000003.1:2760-28185 GCA_964406285.1 uncultured Gammaproteobacteria bacterium | reverse complement strand
AAATAATTTTGTAGATGATGTAATGCCAAATCCATCACTTCAGCAAGTTGTTTCACAAAGACAAGCTAGATCAAGCGCTTCACAATCTCGTGCAACTCAGGCACCATTTCCAAGCACTTCAGCACAAAACGAATTCCCAAATGAGCAGAAAAAAGATGATGCTCCACCTGATTGGTTAGCCCCAAAAATTTATAAGGGCTCAACGAATGTTGAGTAAAACGTAAATCTTTGATATAATACCTCACTATATGCCGCTTTCGACAACACAAAAACAAGAAATTATAAATAAGTACGCAACAGTAAAAGGAGACACTGGAAGTCCTGAGGTTCAAATCGCACTTCTTACAACCAGAATTGAAAAGTTAACAGAGCATTTAAAAGCTCACACTCATGATGTTCACAGTAGACGCGGTTTGTTATCTATGATTGCAAAAAGAAGAAGACTTATTAATTTTTTAACAAAAGTTGATAAAGTTAGGTCAGCAGACATTGCTAAAAAAGTAGGATTGAAAGATTAAGTAGAAAGATATAAAATATATTCATATTCCTCGATTTAGTTGTGTGTGGGAGAAAGATAAATTAAATAAATGAAAACAGCCTCAGTAGAGCTAGAAATAGCAGGAAAAAAATTAACCTTTGAAACAGGTGAGCTTGCCATACAGTCAACTTCATCAATTTTAGCCCGCCTTGGCGATACTGTTGTATTAGTAACAGTCGTAGAAGGTGGAAAAACAGACTTAGATTATTTCCCGTTATCAATTGAATATCAGGAAAGATTATACGCAGGTGGAAAAATTAAAGGTTCTCGCTGGGTAAAGAGAGAAGGTAGACCATCTGATGAAGCAATTCTTGCAGGACGCCTTATTGACCGCTCAGTAAGACCTCTTTTTCCAAAAGCATTTAAGAATGAAGTTCAAGTAATTGTAACAGTTCTTTCAGTTGATGGAGAAAATGAAGCTGACATAGTGGCTCTTAATGCTGTTTCTGCAGCGCTCGCTATTTCAAGAATCCCATGGAATGGCCCTATTGGAGCAGTAAGAATTGGATGTGTTAAGGAAAACGTCGAAGGTGGAGCTTCAGCATGCATTATTAATCCTGGACAAGAACAGCAATTTTCTGATTTAGATTTGGTAGTCTCTCAATCAAAAGACAAGACAGTAATGATTGAGGCTGGAGCAAATCAAATTCCTGAAGATACCTTAATGGAAGCGATTCAGAAAGCACATGAAGAAACTCAAGCAGTTATTAAAGGCATTGAAGATTTAGTTAAAAAGGTCGGACAAACAAAGCTAGAAGTGCCAGCTGAAGGAGATCTAAATGAGGTAATAGCTTTGATTGATAAAGCCTATAAAGAAGATGTTCAAAATCTTATTGAGTCCCGAGTAAATAAAGAAGGCGGCGGAGATGAGACAGGAGCTTTAATCGATAAGATTTTTGATGATATGAAGGTAAAAGACGCAGCTTCTGAAATTGATAAAAAAACTATAGCCGGAGCTATAGAAAAAGTAATGTTTAAGCTTATCAGGTCTAATGTTTTGACTAAAGGAAAAAGAGCAGATGGAAGAAAAATGGATGAAATTAGACAACTTCAGGCAAAAGTAGGAATTCTTCCACGAACTCATGGATCAGCGCTATTCCAGAGAGGAATTACTCAAGCACTTTCAATTGCGACTTTGGGAAGTCCTCGAATGGGACAGCTTATTGAGTCCGCAGAAGGAGAAGAAGAGAAAAGATATATTCATCATTATTCTGGATTACCATATTCATTTGGTCAAACAGGTCGTGTAGGAACTCCTTCTAGAAGAGAAATAGGTCACGGAGCACTTGCTGAAAGAGCACTTGAAGCTGTTATTCCTTCACAAGCTGATTTCCCATACACAATTAGAGTAGTATCAGAAGTTTTGTCCCAAAATGGATCAAGTTCTATGGCTTCAACTTGTGGGTCAACTTTAGCTCTTATGGATGCTGGAGTTCCTATCAAAAAACCTGTTGCAGGAATTTCAATTGGAATGATGTCAGATGGAGATAAATATGAGCTTTTGACTGATATCATCGGACTTGAAGATTTTTCTGGAGACATGGATTTTAAAGTAGCAGGAACCGACAGTGGCGTTACAGCAATTCAGCTTGATGTTAAAATTCCAGGACTTACTGATGAACAGATTAAAGCTATTTTAGAAAGAGCTAAGACTGCAAGACTTGAAATACTTAAAGTTATTTCATCAGTTCTTCCTGAGCCAAGAAAAGATCTTTCTCAATTTGCTCCAAAAATAGAAATGGTTAAAATTCCAGTCGATAAGATTGGTGAGCTCATCGGACCTGGTGGAAAAAATATTAAACATATTATTGCTACAACTGGAGCTCAAGTTGATGTTGAAGATGATGGATCAGTAACTATTTCAGGAGTTGATGCTAATGCAGTTCAAGCAGGTACTGACTGGATTAAAAATATGATGAGGGAAGTAACTGTAGGAGAAGTATTTGAATCAGCAGAAGTTAAAAGAATGCTTCCTTTTGGAGCATTTGTAGAATTTTTACCTGGAAAAGAAGGAATGGTACACGTTTCACAAATGTCTTCTGAATATGTAAAGAATCCAGCAGACGTAGTTAATATCGGAGATAAAGTAAAAGTTAGAGTAATGGAAATTGATGAGCAAGGAAGAATTAATTTATCTATGAAATTCGGAGCAGATGCAGATAAGCCATCAGGTGGAGGAGATAGAGGTGGAGATCGCGGAGGATTCGACAGGGAGCCAAGGAATGATAGTAGAGGTGGAGGATTTAGAGGTAGAGGGGGAAGTCGTGGGCCAAGAAGAGATTTTACTCCTCGTAACGATTTTGCACCAAGAAATGATAGAGGAAGTTTTGAACCAGGAGCTCCATTAAAAGGACCACGTCATGATGATCCAAATGCCGGTCCATCAGATCACCCACTTGCTATGCAATTCCGACGCGAAAGAGAAGAAAATTTTAGAAGAAATAATCCTAGATCAGGTGGACGAAGACCTTTTAAGAAAACCCACTATTAAATTTGCGAATAGCTATTATGGCCTATAGCTAATAGTTAATAGTTAATTTTACCTCGCAATACTAGATACTCAATACTAAATACAATATACTTAATTTATGGATAATTCTGCCCTGGGTTTTGATACCCAACTTCAAATTTTAGAAAAAAAGATAATGGCTTCAAATCTCCCCCCTGAGCTTTTAGATAAAGCTAAGGGAATGATAAGTATTTTAAAGATTTCACTAAGGCAAGCCGGAAATTATTCAAATTTGGAAAGTGTGTCAAATTATTTAAATATAATCTCTCAAATTCCCTTCAATGCTGAGACTAAGGATAATTTAGATTTGGGTTATGCAAAGCAAGTGTTAGATAAAAATCATTACGGACTCGCTGGCGTAAAGAATACAATTCTCGAATATCTTGCATCCTTAATTTTAAATTTAAAAAGTGGACAGAAAGCTAATCGTGCACCAATTCTTTGTTTGGTGGGTCTTGTGGGAACTGGAAAAACTACGCTCGCATATTCGATAGCGCAAAGTATGGGAAGAAATTTTGAAAGAATTCCGCTTGGAGGAATGGGAGATGCTAGAGATTTGAGAGGGCAATCTAGGCTTTATTCAGATGCAGAGCCCGGACAAATTATAAAAAAAATGATTCATGCAAAATCTAAAAATAGCGTAATACTTCTTGATGAATTGGATCGTGTAACCGAAGCAGCTCGAGCTGACATAATGGGAGTTTTAGTTGAGCTTCTTGATCCTGAGCAGAATCATGCTTTTACGGATCATTATGTAGACTATCCGGTAGATTTATCAGAGGTTTTATTTATAGCAACAGTGAATAATACAACAAATATTGCTACTGCTGTTTTGGATCGTCTTGAGTTAGTTCAAATGCCTTCTTATTCTGATGAAGAAAAATTCATGATTGGTAAAAATTATCTTTTCCCAAAAATTTCTCAGCAGTCTGGTCTTCCTCCCAAAATATTAAAAATTGAGGATGATGTCTGGCCAATAATAGTTAGACCTCTAGGGTATGATTCAGGTATTAGAACATTAGAACGAACAATTGAGGGGATTTGTAGAAAGGTGGCGAGATTAATTGTAGAAGGTAAAGTTGGGAAAAATGTTATAATAACTTTGAATTCGCAGAACGTTTCTCAATTTCTGCCACATTAACTTATAAAAAAATGGATAACACTTTAAAATACGTTCCTCTTGGAGGAGTGACTGGGGTCACAAAAAACATGCATGTTTACGAGTACAATGATCAAGTTTTGATCGTTGACTGTGGGCTTGGTTTTGCTGATGAAACCATGATAGGCGTGGATTTAATGCTTCCTGATGTTTCATATCTTCTTAAAAATCCACAAAAGAAAATTGTAGGAATTGCGATTACTCATGGGCATGAAGATCATTTAGGCGCTCTTCCATATGTTCTTCCTCAGCTTCAAGGGAATTTTAATATTTATGCGACACCATTAACTGCAGGATTTATTAACGAAAAGTTAAAAGAATTTGGGATTAATAAAAAAGCGATAAGTGTAAATTTTGATAAGGATATTTTACTTGGAAATTTCATGTTATCTTTTATCAGAGTGACACATTCAGTGCCAGATACGTCAAATATTTTTATTAAAACTCCCGTTGGAAATATTTATCATGGCTCAGATTTTAAATTTGATATGACTCCATATGACGGAAAGAAAAGTGACTTTGCAAAAATAGTGAGATGTGCAGACGAAGGAATAATGTGTCTTATGTCAGACTGTCTTGGCTCTGAAAGAAAGGGATTCACGGAAACAGAAATAGGAATTGGCACAAAAATATTTGATGAAATGAGAAATACACAAGGCAAGTTTATCCTTACAACTTATTCATCAAACATAGCACGTCTTAATCAAGTTGTTGATGCAGCAAGAGCGTTAAATAGAAAAATTTGTTTTGTAGGTCGTTCACTTCTTAAAGCTAAAGATGTAGCGACTCAGCTTGGTTACATGAAAATCGATAAAAACATGGAAATCGAGCTTAAAGATGCTAAAAATTATAACAATAAACAAATAGTGTTAGTGGTTGCTGGAAGCCAGGGTCAAGAAAACTCAGCGCTTTCTAGAATTGCAAGAGGAGATCATAGGGAAATAACGATTAACTCAAAGGATACAGTTGCTTTCTCGTCAGATGCAATTCCCGGAAACGAAGTCGCTGTAAATTCTTTAATAGATGATCTAGCAAAATCAGGTGCAAGAGTTTTATATTCAGATATTGAACATGGTCTTCACGTCTCAGGTCATGGACCTCAAGGAGATTTATCTTTAATGATGAGTTTAGTTCGTCCTAAAAAAGTACTACCAATTGGAGGAGGATACAAACACATGACAGCATATAAAGCTCTTGCTCTTCAAAATGGATTTTTAGAAAAAGATGTTTTACTTCCAGATGACGGACAAGAAGTTATTTTTACAAAAACAGATGCAAAACTCGGAAAGAAAATTGCTCTTCAAAATGTTTATGTAGACCAAGTATCAGGAGAAGAGGTTGATACGTTTGTGTTACGCGATCGTGAGAAAATTTCTAAAGAAGGAGTCGTAATAGTTCTTGCAGAAGTTGATACATATGGCGCCTTAGTAGATAAGCCAAATATAATTGTACGTGGATTCTCAGGAGCTGAAGTTAACGAACTCATAAACGGTTTATCATCAGAAATTAGTATGAATATGAAGCCTAAGAAAACAAAAATTAGCGACTGGAATTATATGAGGCGCACAATTGGAAATATTTCTGAAAGATATTTATTTAAAAAACTTAAACGCCGCCCACTAGTTCTTCCCGTTGTTATTGAGGTTTAGTTAGTGATATGAGTTTCGAAAAAACCTAATCCTGTGAAGTTTTTTCCATTTATTTTTCCTGAATAATATGAAGCAGTTTCTACGAATTGTGGACCAATCGGAGGGGTGACTATTTGATTATCAGAAAATGCATTCCCTGTTGCTTCTAAAAATGTGTTTCCAGCTTTCTTTAATTTTATCTTCCATGAATTTGGATAGTTAGTTTGACCATAATTGTTTATTGAAACTTCAGCATTTTCCCCGCATTGGTTAGTTCCATCAGGATCTCTTTTTACCCAATAAGTGTATTTTGGTCCATCTTCATAAATTTGAGTTACAAATCCAACTGCCTGGTGTGGTGAGGTATTGTAGAGATTATTAGAATGTGTAAAGTGGAAATTAGTCCAGTAGTGACCCTTCCAATTAGATGGAGGAGTACTATTAAACCATTGATGATCTATCCAAGCTTTTCCAATCTTTACGCTTCTCGTTATGCCTTCCTGATCGGTAATAGTGCCTGTTATGTCTAAATTTGGAATACTATAGTAAAATGTATCGTTAGGGGCAAAAACTGAAATTTTACCTTTACAATCTCCATTGTTGCCTCCCCAAAGAAGAGGTTTATTATAACCTGATGCTATAACTGTCCTCTCTTTAAGAGTTAGATCAAAAGATCCAATTTCGTCTGATTTTCCACTTAGCTTGTATAATCTCTTTCTGTCTTTTCCTGGAGGTTTTTCTTGAAGAGTGGCATTGCTTACTGAGTCAATGTATTGAACAAATAAATATTTATTATTTGTTAAGTAAGCCTGAAGTTCGCCATTTCTATTTGTTTTTTCTCTGAAGGATTGATTACTGTTGTCATAGCTACTTGTTAGGAGAGCGCTATTATTAAGTATTCTTGAAAAAGAAATAACTTGAGCTGTATCCTTTTCGTCAGTGCCATCAGATTTTACTGTTTTTGTTAATAAGCTAAGATACCACCATTCTGTTTTAAAGTTTGGATGTGATTTATGGTCCTTAGGGAAGCTAACAAGAGCTGCTGCCTCAGGATTTCTGAGTGCAAGATTTATTTTGGGAAGGTAGTTTACTAAAAATAAAGTTACTAAAAGTCCTAATAGTAAGATGGTAATCCCAATTTTACTAGATACATTCATTTTTTTAACTCAATTTAATTCTATATGTTTAAGATATAAAAGCAAATTGTTATATTTGATTTTAAGAATGTGCCAGCTTGTTATAAAAGCTTAATTTCAATATAATTCATCTCTTATGGAAAGACCGAGAAATTTACCAGATGGTGTAGGATATGATCCTTCATTTGCAAATAGATTTTTGGGTCAAGCTGAGAAAATGGATAAAAAATTTGGAATTGCAGACAAGCTAGGACTTATCGATCCAATTCATCGTGAGATACTAACGATGTATTTGGGTTTAAGAATGCTAAGAGCAGATGTTAACAGTTATAATGGTAATGGATTTTCAAGACGGGGTTTAATTGATCCAATGGTTGCTCAGATTCATAGGTTAAGACGTGTTAGTGCTGATCCATATAGGGCAGCATTAAATTCATATGAGGATTCATATAGGGATTTTACTGAAGAAGCATTTCCAGATGCAGCAACTAGATCAGTGGTTTTTCCAATCCAGAATGCGGTCTCTGATTTGATCAGTCGATTTACAGCACAAGTTCAATTATATGGTATGAGAGGATCAATTGAATTTGAAATATGGAAACCAAATAGTGAAATTGTTAAGGATTGGGGTATGGATTGGGCTGGAAAAATTTCTACTCAAAGATAACAGGCACAGTAACAATATCTATCTGTGAACCGTCTTTAGCACTGTATTGAAAAACTTCAAGCGTTCCAGTTTTTGATTCCGTTACATAATCAATCATCTTTTCAAATGGACCAAAATGTCCAGTATCGGGTGCATTTGCCAGAGTAAATGTTTCAATTAAAACAGCGCCATTTGAATCGTAAAGTCTAATTGCTACATTACTTTCAAATGTCCTGGCATTTCCTTTAACGACAAAGCTTGATTTTATTTTGTCCCCTGACCTAGGAGACAAAACTTCAATGTTCTGGGACGAAGAGGGAGCCATGGTTATAATTTGGCCTGAGTTATTTCCTGGGATTATAGTAGGGTATGGTGTTACTGAGGCAAAGGGATTTTTAAAACTTTTTCCCGTATAGTTATTTGTCAAAAATAACACAGAAAATAAAGCTATAACAAGAACTGAGAGTAAAAGAATTCGTTCTTTTCTCAAGATCTAAATATCTTAGCCTTTTTAATGAAGCAAGTCAAACCTTGTGAGTTTTTCTTCTTGATGTTTTCTTAGTTTTTGTAGCACGTCCCCCCTTGCTTCCGATAAGACTGTAATCATTATCTACTGGTGTATTTTCTTTGCTTCTTCGATACATAAAGTACACAACTATAAAAGCCAGAATTATTCCTAAGTTTAAGAAAACATTTAACGAACCCATAGGATTTTCCACGGCGTATCTTATTTGCGCGGGAGAGAGTGTTGCGATAGCTAATACTAAAGAAAATATAATAATAGTATATGGGTTAACCATAAACTTATAATAGTTTTTACCCATATGATGAGAGTATAAAAAATGTAAAGAGTTTGTAAGAGGTTAGCAGCTAAATTGCTTTAAGCAAGCATTCTTTGCGTCTCCAGTTAAGGAGTTGCAGATCGAGCATTCAGAAGTAGAACTTGCTCCCGTAGGAGATTTGGACGCAGATTGCATAACTCCTTGCATCATCGCGGATATGTCTTGAAATTTGATATTAGAGGGAGCAGTAAACATACTTGATTCTGGAGTCCAGTCAGAACAATCATACTGTGCGTTTAGATTAGGATCAAAATATTTTTTAGAATCCTCATTATTTATATACTCATCAATAGAAAGTGTCATTTTCATTCCGGTGTTGTTTGGAAAATCACTACCCCAAATAAAATTATCATCGCCATTTCTTATCACATAAATAGTAGATGATTTTCCGTTCGTAGAGCTTGTTACATTTGTTCTCATTTTATCTCTCGATATATATGCTGTTCCATTGGTCTTATTTCCACTTTCATCAGCATAAGTAAAAGTACACTGTTGATTTTTTCCTGCTTTTAGAATGGCCGCTAAATTATTTTCTAAAGATGTATCTTCATTTGTTTCTTCAGTTGCTACAGTGGTGTTTGGTTCAGGGTTATTTTTATTTTGTGAATAGAGAAAAACTCCACCGGCTCCGACTAGTATGATTATAGCTGCTATTATTCCAATAATTGCTTGCTTATTTTGCACAAAAGTATTGTATTCTTGAGGTAGATAAAAGTCAAGAATATTGCAAATATATTTTGAATCGTTAAAATTAAATAGTTAATGGATTTGTCTAGAAAAAATATTTTAATAACAGGGTCGAGTAAAGGAATTGGTGAGCAATTGGCCTACGCTTTTTCTAAGGAGAAAAGTAGAATAGTCGTCACATATAATAGTGATCTTTCAGGAGCACAAAAAGTAGCACATAAATGTAAAGATTTAGGAGCGGATGAAGTTCTGATTTTAAAACTTAATACGACAGACAATGACAGTATTAAAAAAGGAGTAGAGGAGGTAGTAGAAAAATTTGGTCATATAGATATTCTTATAAATAATGCTGGAGTAATTGGATGGGAAAAATTTGAAAATGAATCATTTGATGAAATAGAAGGGCAGCTTAGAACTAATTTAGAGGGGATGATAAAGATGACTTCGGCATCTTTTGCTCAAATAAAAGAAGGAATAATAAATATTGCTTCACGAGCAGGACACCTCCCCTATCCTGGTAGAGCTGTATATTGTGCGACGAAGCATGGTGTAGTCGGTTTTACAAAAAGTCTTGCCTTAGAATATCCTGATCTTAGGATTTTTACTGTATCACCTGGTGCCGTAAAGACTGAAATGTGGAATTTTGATTCTGGCGCAGATCCAGCAAAAATTGCTGGGATGATAGTTAAAGGCTGGAAAGGCGAGGTCCCATTAAAGGATGGAGACTTAAATCTTTGGGAGATAATGAAGTGATCGATAAATATTAATCTTTATTTTCAAGGCTTTTCCATAAAATCCTACTTGCTATTGTGCGATGTGGAGACCACTTAGAACTAATTTCAATTAATTGATTTTTTGTGGGTTTGTCTAAATTGTAAATTTTTATCATTGCATTTTGAAGTCCTAAATCTCCTGCAGAAAAGATATCAGTTCTTCCTAAGGTAAACATTAAAAACATTTCTGCAGTCCACTGCCCTATTCCTTTTAGTTTTACCAACTCCCCTATTACTTCTTCGTCGCTTAATTTATCTAGATTTTTTAAATCAATTTGTTTATCTAAAACTGCTTTTGCGATGCCTTTTATATATTTAATTTTGCTAAATGAAATTCCAGCATCTCTAATTTTTTGATCTTCAAGTTTGAGTAATTCTTTAGGATTGATGCGCTCTTTTTTGAAGAGTTTTTTAAATCTTCCGAAAATAGTGTCAGCGGCTTTTATTGAAAGTTGTTGAGAGATGATTGATTCAACTAAATCTACAAAATAATCATCGGGTTTTTTATGTTCTTCAAGTTTTATTTTAAGAGCTAATTCATAAAGAACTGAATCTACTTTTTTAAAATGTTTGATAGCTTTATCCATTTTCGTATTGTATCATCTGTCATTACAATGTCAGGTCTTATGCATGTGGAGGTTTATCTGTCGATTAATTTATAACCGCGAGTTTTAATTGTGACAATCTCATAATCTTTATCATGATCTTTAATTTTGTTTCTAACGCGAGCAACCAGTCTATCAATTGCCCAATCAGTAACTCCCAGAGATTCTGCTTCCGGCCAAACATTTTCAATTATTTCTTCTCTTTCGCAAATTTCATTTTTATTTTCTTCTAGAAATTTTAAAAGTAGATTTTCTTTTTTAGAAAAATCAGAATTATTTTTTTCTTTTCTTTTTTCCTCAGCTTTTGATTTTATAAATGAATCAAAAATAGGACTAAAAATTTTTAAAGTTTCTAAATCAAAGAACCCGGTGTTAATAAGATACTCTCCTTCTTTAATTTCATTTTCTGTTAATTTTTTACCTGACTCGATTTTTAAAAGAATGTCCTGTTCTACGGAAGAAAGACTTTCCCAAAGTTCTTCGGACTGAAGAGAAATTCTTTCATCTGTTTTTAGAAAACCAAAAAGATCTTGAGGTTTTATATTTCCGTTTTCTTTAAGAGAGATTAATGCAAATTGTAAATATTGAGTATGGCCATCAACGAGTTTCAGTAACTGTTTTATCATTTCAGGAGAAAGCTTCAAATTATACTGTTTGATACTTGATTCAAAAACAGTTTTTATATCAGATTTTTTATTTGGTTTTATGTAAAGATTGTCAGAAAAAATAAGAAGTGATTGTTTTGTAAATATAGTTGGTTCTAAATGATTAAGAGGACGAGCACTTGTAAAAACATATGAAAGTCTTTCGTGTGTTGAGTCTATTAGTCCCTGAAAGTTCGCAAAAAAATCATGAGTAATAGAATCTTTCATTCTGTCGAATCTTAAGAAAAATATTGTTGGAAGATAACCTTCGTCGCAAAGAAGTACGAGACTTTTTCGTAAATAATCTATAGTTAGGAAAAGGTCTTGGGACTGGATGCTATCCAAAAAATATAATGCAATTTGTTTTTTAATTGAGTTTGGTAATTCAGAATCTTCTATTTTGTCGGCAAGTCTTTTAAAAGTTAAAATCCAAAAGGGATAAATTTCTCTTTCAACTAAATCATTTAGATCAACTGGAATAATTATGTATTTTTTATCATCTAAATATTTTTTATTAATCCCTTCATGATTTAAGAAAAATCTTAGAAAATTACTTATTCCTACCCTAAGCATTCCCGTTAGGACAACAGATCGTCTATTTATAATATTAGTACCAAGTTTTTTTGCATCCTCTTCGCGGAAATTAATAGGGTATGTTTTTTCGATTAAGTTAGGATTCATGCAGACATTTTAATTGTTTAAATCTCCATTAGCAAACAGATTTTTTGTCAGGAAAGTGTCAGGAAAATATCGGAAAAAAATCAAGACGTAATTTTAATTCTAGTTTATTATGATCACATGGTAGACGCATTACAGGTAAGACCAGCAGGAGCAGAAACATGGAAGCCAGCTCAGATGGAAGCACCAGTTGCTTTATCGAGAAACCATGTTGTTGATAGGGTTGAGGGTGTGAGTGGAATAACGAGATTAAAGCTAGATACTGCTGCTTTTTTAAGCCGTCCAGCGCCAGAACTTAGAGCAGGAAGTGGAATAGGACAAGCTGGACCTAGAATCGGAGAGCCTAGACCAGCAGGAGCAAATTCTTTCGCCTCAGTTTCAGTTTTTGAAACCCCATTAGGAGAACAAAGGATTTAATTTATGCCACCAGAAACCAGCGCCGGCAAAGGCGTTCCTCCAGTTGGTTCTTTTGCAAGAAGAGTCCGCCCAGACTCCCCAGTCCATGTTATGAATATGAAGAGACCAGACGGGTATAGATCTGAGTTGGAATTTGTTCCACTTGAGGAAGCAACAAGAGAAGCTGGGTTGGTTACAGCAAAGGTAGCTTATGCAGTTTCAGATTATTTAAGAGGAAGACAAATACCCACCTTAGATACAAGAGGTTCTGAAATTACGGCGATGGATAATTTTGCAGCTGATGTTCTGCGAACCAGGTTATCACATACAAGAGACTTTACCTGGGATAGCGTAGCTGGTGAAGGAGTTTGGGATGGCGCTAAAACTGTAGTCGGTAAATTTGGAAGAGGTAGAAGGCAGGTCACTATGATTAATGATCCTGTAGAGAATAGTAAAGCTGCGATTAGTCGTCAAGAAGGCGCAATCGTTGTTATGGCTGGAAGTACGCCTGGGGGGCTTTGGACTCCACCTGAGGGAGTTGAATACCTTGATAAATTTGTTGGTCCATCTGAAGTTAGAGGGAAAGTAAGTCTAGATATGGAAATTGAAGATCGGTTAGACGTATTAAGAGATGTATTTAATGTTCGCCCTGATGAAATAGATGTGATTGCGCTTTGGAGACCAAGACATGAAGAAATGGTAAGAAGAATTAGGAGATATGGAGCGCAGTTTGTTCCTATCGGGGCCGGAGATTTAGCTGCAGGAATTGCAGCTGCGGCAATGACAAATCCTGATAATCCAACCATTCTAAATGGTATAGGTGGAGCTGAGGAGGGAGTAATTACAGCAGCTGCAGCAGAAGTATTAGGTGGAGAAGCGCTAATGAAGGTTTGGAGCGAAGAGCATCCTGAGCTTATGGAAAAGCATCCTGAGCAACTAGGTTTAAAGAATTTAGTTCCAGGCAATAGAGATCATACTTTTGTTACCTTTACAGCTATTACTTATGAGCCAATGCTTGGAATACAAGGCGTAATGGATAGCGACAATGGCCATGCACCCCAGTCTACAGCCACAATTACCACAAAAGGGATAAGGCTTTCTACGGCAGAGAGAGTTTAGTTTGCACCGCTAGAACTGTCAGGTTATAATAGATTAATTATGGCCAGAAAAAGAGGGTCTTATGGTAAGCGTGGAAAATTCAAGATTAAGCTTAAGACAAAGACCATTTATACAATTTTTGCCCTAGGTCAAATAGTAGCAGGACTTTTGCTTCTCCTCTCATTTAGTAATTCTGGGGATACATTTATTTATATAAATACGTTTATAAGACAGTATTTTGGACCATTCTCGTTCTTTCTGGGGTTTGTCTTAATCTTATTTGGATTTTTATTTTTCAAAACTAAATTTGCTCTTTCCCGTCCAAATGTCGCAATTGGATTTTTGATTCTTTATGGTTCTGCGGTAGTTTTGTTCCGGTCAGGTTATATAGGCCAGCTAATGTTTGGAAATATTTCAGATGTAATTACCCCGATTGGAACACTAGTGGTTTTTCTAGCAGGAATATTTATTGGTTTGGTCGTATTATTCGACACTTCGGTTGATGAAATTCTTAAAGGTTTATCAGCGTTTAAGAAAACTGGCGGAAAAGTAGTGCCTACAAGTTTTCTCAAAAAGCAAAAAGATCCACTTCTTAATAAACAGATGACTATTAAAGATTCCAGTTTTAATAAAAATGGACCTGCAATTGTATCTAATACTGTTAAAAAAGATGATTCTCTTATTACAGAAAAACTTGTCAGTAATACACTCTCATCTGGATTAATTTGGGAATATCCACCTTTAGATTTACTTGAGGATGGAGGAGGAGGAAAAGCAGATAGAGGAGATGTAAAAGCTACAGCTGCAAAGATTGAAGAGACGCTTCAGAGTTTCGGAATCGTTGCAAAGGTAGTAGAAGTTAATTTAGGCCCGGCCGTTACTCAATACGCGCTTGAAATTGCACTCGGAACTAAGGTATCGAAGATTACTTCTTTAGCAAATGACTTAGCTCTTAATACGCAGGCTCCGACTGGACAAATTAGAATTGAAGCGCCAATTCCCGGAAGAAACCTTGTGGGAATTGAAATTCCAAATAAATCTCTTGAGGTTGTAACTCTTCGCACCATGCTTTCTTCAGATTTAATGAGGAAATCAAAGTCTAAGCTTTCCGTTTCACTTGGTCTTGACGTTTCAGGAAATCCGCTTATTGCTGATATTGGAAAAATGCCACATGTACTTGTCGCTGGAACTACCGGATCTGGAAAATCAGTACTAGTAAATTCGTTTATTACTTCCCTTTTATTCCGCGCAAGTCCTGAAGAAGTAAAAATGATCATGATCGATCCAAAGCGTGTTGAATTAACAGGATATAACGGAATTCCTCATCTTATGGTGCCGGTTATCGTAGAGGTTGAAAAAATTCTTTCAGCGCTAAAATGGGCAACCAATGAGATGGATAGAAGATATAAAACTTTTGCAGAGCGTGGTGTTAGAAATATTGATGGATATAATGAGCTCGCTGGATTTCAGGCGCTTCCCTATATTATCGTATTTATCGATGAGTTAGCGGATCTAATGATGTTTGCTCCAGTTGAAGTTGAGGACACTATCGCGCGTCTTGCTCAGATGGCTAGAGCGACTGGAATTCATTTGGTAATCGCAACTCAGCGTCCGTCAGTAGATGTTATTACTGGTTTGATTAAAGCCAATGTCCCTTGTCGTGTAGCGTTTAATGTAAGTTCTATGATTGACTCTCGTGTAATTATTGATGGGCCAGGAGCTGAGAAATTGCTTGGCCGAGGAGATATGTTATATATTCCTCCAGATCAGGCAAAACCAACTAGGATTCAAGGAGCATTTGTTTCTGATAAAGAGGTTAAAAGACTTGTTGAATATCTAAAATCTAAATCTCCAGCAGTTGAATACACAGAAGAAATTGTCTCTACTCCTTATACTCCGAAGGGTGCGGGCGGAGCCGCAGCGGGAGCTGATGGAAAAGATCCTGTATTTGCAGAGGCTGTTAGAGTTATTTGTGAATATGATAAGGCCTCAGCCTCACTTCTTCAACGTCGTCTTTCAATTGGATATTCTAGAGCTGCAAGAATTTTAGATCAACTTGAAGCAGCGGGGATTGTGGGAAGAGCTGAGGGAAGTAAGCCAAGGGATGTATTGATAAAAGATCCTAACCAAATCCTTGGTGAACCTCAAGCGCAGTAAAGTATGATTAGTATTGGTGCACAGTTCCAGGAGGAACGGAAGAACAAGAATCTGTCCATTGAAGAGGTCGCTAAAGCTACAAAAATTAGACCGGATTTTTTAAATGCAATCGAAAGAGGAGATTATAAAAAACTTCCATCTCCAGCCTACGCTTACGGATTCGTAAGGAATTATGCCAGGTTTTTAGGATTACCAGTTGAGAAAAGTTTGGCAATTTTTAGACGTGAATTTGATGAGAAAAAAGCTGTTGAGGTATTGCCGCGCGGGCTTACAAATTCTTCAGATTTTTCACTTCCCAGATTTAAAATAGGTAAAAGTGCAGTAGTAGTCGGAGCAGTTTTCTTGGTAATTGCAGCTTTCTTATTTTTTCAGTATAGAGCGGCATTATTCAATCCAAATTTAGACATAGATGTTCCTAAAGAGAATCAGACATTAAGCTCTCTTAATATCGAAGTTAGTGGAAAGACTGACCCAAATGGAATTCTCATGGTAGAAAATGAGCAGGTAACAATAAATCCTGATGGCAGCTTTAAAAAACAGATTACTGTTTTTCCTGGTTCTACTTCTTTAACGTTTCAAGTTGAAAATAAATTCGGAAGAACTACTACTGTTGAGCGAGAAATTAATATTAAATCAATGGAATGATATAGTGAATATATCTTGACACCAATCAGTTCGATAGTATAAGTTAATTAGTACCATGACGGATCCTGCTCAAATATTATTATTTATTGTCATTATAATCCTTACTCTTCTTTTGATAGTATTAGGAATTCAAGTATTTTTCATACTACGTGACCTCAGAAAAACAATTACTAAAGCAAATAAAGTATTAGATAATACTGGAGACATTACTCAGAGTGTTTCACAGCCTCTAACAAGTCTCTCCTCAATTCTAATGGGACTTAAAGCTGGTGGAACTATAGCAAGCATTATAAAAAAGGTTTCTGATGATAAGGAGGATAAGAAAAATGGGTAGCAACGGACGTTTTTCAGATGGTTTATTAATCGGAATGGTTCTTGGAGGTGCTGCAGTATTTCTATTAGGAACTAAAAAAGGAAATAAAATTTTAAAAGCTGTAACTGAGGATGGTTTGGCTGGATTGTCGGAAGTGGCAAAAGAGCTAGAAAATGATGCAAAGAGAGAAACAAAAGTGCAATTAAAAAAAGTAGAGGAGAAAATAGAAGATCTAGGTGATTCGATCGTGATTGAAACAATTGCTCAAAATGGTAACGAGAGTAAAAATCCTACTAAAAGATTCTTCCGCAAAACCGCAAAAAATTAGAGGCCGTAAGTAGAAATATTTTCTTCGTGTTCTTCAAGAGTCTGGGCATATCTATTTACGCCATTTTTATCAGTTATATAGTATAGGTATGGTGTTTCATCAGGATTAACTGCGGCCTGAAGACTAAGTAATCCCGGATTGGAGATAGGAGCTGGTGGAAGTCCAGCTCTTCCATAAGTGTTATATAGAGAAGATGATTTTTTGTCCTCATTGGTAATATTATTTGGCCACCATCTTTTAGACACATCATCGTAGCCTTTTATATATTGGAGTGTCGCATCGATATCAAGTTTCATGCCGATATCTAGCCTGTTATGAATAACACTTGATACGATTGGTCTATCTTCTGCGTGTCTTGCCTCGCGTTCTATTAGGGAGGCGAGCGTAACTATTTCATTTTCAGTTAAGTTTACTTTTGAAGTATCCAAAGTCTCATATTTAGTATTAAAATTATCTCTCATTATTTTTATGACACCATTTACATCAGCATCTTTTGGTAGAAGATACGTATCAGGAAAAAGGTATCCTTCATTTTTTTCTAACTCTCTTTCCCAAGTCTCGTCATAATTAGGCATTAGTTTTTCAAGTGTGTCTGCAATTTCTCCAGCACGTTGACCTTCTGGAACTGTAATCCAGATATCTTCAGTTCCAACTGTTAGAGACTGTGCAACTTCTTTTGCAGTCATAGATGGATTCAGTCTGAAGCTTCCGGCTTGAATTTTACTATCAAGCCCAGTCTGCTTGGTTAAAAGAAAGAATACGGTAGGATCCTTAATTAATCCTTGTTCTTTAAGAT
The DNA here is from genome assembly GCA_964406285.1 of uncultured Gammaproteobacteria bacterium. GTDB lineage: Bacteria > Patescibacteriota > Microgenomatia > Levybacterales > UBA12049 > 2-01-FULL-39-10-A. The sequence continues at coordinate 10,607 of CAYORA010000003.1, read as the reverse complement.
TTCTTGCAATTGCTCTTACGCCTTGGCCTTGTTCAATTATGAAAATTTTAGGAGTATTGTCTTTGGAGTTTGCTGGAGAAGTTCCTCTTATCCACCATCCGAGAGAAAGAATAATTAGTATTGCAAGGACAGCAATCGTTACGTAGATTCTCTTCATTTAAAATTTACCAAAGGGAAGTTTTCTAATGACTCTTTACCTTCCTTAAGATTATACACAGAATCGGAGTAAAAAGTACAGATTGGCTCGTTCTTGCGAGCTTTCTCGCCAATTTTTTTATTTAAATATATTCCTGCAGATTTCATATCAGGAGCACCTAAGATACGAGTTATCATGGTTAGATTTTTTATATTGAAGCCTTTTATTTCACAATTTTTAGGAGCTACGTATTCAAATTTGTGTTTTCCAGGCTTTAAGTCTTTACTAGTCACATTTGGGTCTCCACCTTGAGCTTTTATTATTTGTTTGAATTTTGATAACGCTAAGCCAGAGAGAAGGATATGAAGTGCCCAATTAAATCCATTCTTGTGTTCCTTAATTATTTTATTTCTAAAAGCCGGAGGACTGCTTGCAAGACAAAGTTCAAGTAAACTTCCGGCTAGATTTATGCTTCTTGCTTCTAGGTCTGGAGCTCTTTTTGAATCCTGTTCTAGGACTAGAAGAGATTCCCGTGTTTCAAGAACTGGTCCGATTCCGCGTCCTGCGGGTTCATCAGTTTTATGGATTAGAACTTCAATTTTTACATTGAATTTTTTTGCCAATTGTTCAAATTTTCTCTTAAGTAATTTTGCGTCATTTAATGTATGAACTTTTACTGACTCTCCATATGGAATATCGATTACTACATGATTGCTTCCAAAAGCTACTTTTTTAGCCATGATGGAAATTAAAATCTTGTCGAAAGATTCAAAAAGAAGAACTTCCTCTACTTTTATAATTACGTCATCAGCAGGCGCGATATTAAAGCTTCCACCCCACACGATACATCCATTAGTTTTTTTAACTGTCGCATAAATTTTTTGTTTACTTAAATTAACTGGCGCTAAAATTTCAAAATCATCTGCCGTTCCGCCGGGAGTTGTGATTGCTCTTGAAGAACTTTTAGGAATTTTAAATCCTGCAGCTGCGACAATTGGAACTACTATCATAGTAGTTCTTGTTCCCGGAACGCCTCCAATTGAATGTTTATCAGCGATAATTCCAGAGAAATTTAATTTTTCTCCGGTTTCAATCATAGCTTTTGTTAGATAATAAATTTCGTCGTCACTAAAACCCTTTGAGAATCCGGAAGCAGCAAAATAAGTAGTTAAGACATCACCAAGTTTTTTTTGGGAAATCTGATCCATAATCGCAAAAATTTCCTTATAGTTAAGCTCTTTACCAACTAATTTTTTTCTAATTGCGGCTACAGCTTGTTCTTTCTCATCCATGTTTTATTTGCTCCATCATAAGTCTAATTAAGTTTTTAAGAAATCTTAAAGCTGCGAAAAAAGTTCTATCTACAACTTTATATATTGTCGGCCAAATGTTATATAAAATTCTTTGAACTCCAACTCTCTCCATATTATTTAACTATCCTTGCTTTAATAATAAGTCTTTTCCAAATTGTACCAGGTGGCGTGCAAGTGATAATTGTTAAAAAACTGTCTGTAAAATTTTGAGCAAGAACAGAAGTGTCAGTGGGCTCAACCACTGTAATACTAATTATTTTATATTTGTGCTTAACACCATTTACCTCGGTATTTATTTCATCTCCAACCTCTAATTTATATGCATTTGCAAGGATAGTTTTATAGTCATTTGGGTTATAAAGTTGGGGCAGAGTGGAATGTCCAAAAATTACTGAATTTCCATCTTTTCCAGGAAGAGTGTCAGAATTAAATTGGACCATATGACGAGTTAAATCTGTATCTTTATTTGAGACTTCAGCGTCCACAATTCCAATTTTTGGAAAGGAGATTTTGTAAGTAGCAATGTTATTGGATTTTTGAATTTCCGCCCCTGGATACCAGTTGTAGGCATTTGTGTAATCTCTATTAATTGCTCTGGTTGCATTTTCAATTAGAGATCCTAGATTGGTAGCGCTAATAACTGTCTGATTGGGAATGGGAGCTTCTATTTTTTGCGAAGCGAAGGCCGGAGCAAAGTAAATTTGCCAGGAGAGAAGAGGAAAAAAAGTATATAGAAATAGGATAGCGCCAAAAATTAAGACTCCGATACTTCCGAGCTTAACAAACACTTTATAATTTCTTCTTTTCCCTTTGTAGTATATTTTACCCATTTTTCTCAGTCTGTATTTTTATCTTTCCTGAGGAGAACGGAATTCGTTCAGGTAGGAAGGGGATTGGTGGAAATATTTTTATATCTACTTTATTAATTTCATCTATTTCATTTAATTTTTCTATTGCGTCTTTAGTAGATTTTCCTTTTATCTCATTTGCGAGTTCTTTAGAATCTATTTTTGGAACTAAGTTTGCCTTAAGCGTTAGTTTTCCAGTAGCATTACTTCCTTTCGCTTTTAGATTTTCAGCACTTGCTTCTATGCTATCTTTATCTACCACCAAGTCACTCCCTGTCTCTAGTTTTTCCTTTGCAAAATTTAGAATATCTTCCTCTTTGTATGAAACTCCTCTGTAGCTAATAGTTCCGGTAAGACTAATTTCAGTTGCCTCATCATCTACATCTTTATTAAATGTTTTCTTATCAAATTCGACTGAAATAAAGTTTGGTAAAACTATAGATCCACTTTTTGCTTCTTTTTGGATTTGATCTTTAGCTTCGGATTCAAGATCTTTTTGAAGTTCTGCAGCTAACTTATCCTGGTCCTTTTTAGCGACTACTTTAACTTCTTTTTTTGTTCCACCAGAAAATGCTTTATCATTTTTAGCTGCAACCTCAGCTGTCCCTTCAAAAGTGAATTTGGTTCCTGACGGGAGATTGTAATTTGTACCAAATTTTTCAGCAGTTACTGTCACATCGGCTTGTCCTGCTTTTAGTGACGTAGGATCAGCAGATCCGGATGCTACAGTTACAGCTTTATCAATTACAAATTTAAGATCATTGGATGAGGTAATTACAGTTCCAGCAGAGATAGTTTTGCCGCTGTCAGCAGTGTTAAATATTGTTACAGTTCCTTTAGCTTTATCTCCTACTTCTTTTTTTCCGGTGGTGGCAATTGATTTCTTTCCGTCAGCTGTAACGGTTATAAACTGTGCATTAATTACGTCGTCTTCTGCGTTTGTAATCTCAGACTCTGAGAATGTTACATTTACTTCTTCATCTTCTTCTTTTGCATCAATTCCTAGAGTTACAGTTACGCTTCTACCGAAAAGATATAAATATAGGAATAGTAAAATTACTGCCAACGGAATTATTCCGATCATAAGTTTTTTTCTTGATCCATTTGCGCCTTTTAGGATTTTTCCGGGATGCACTTTTTTCATAAAACCCATAATTCCTGTCATGATAAAAGCTGCATTAACTGGAAGTGGTTTTTTTTCTGCATTATTTATTTTAATTTCCTCTGGAATTTCTTTAAATTGATCAGCTGGAGAAATGTTATCCATCACAGCGGTTTTTGGAATCTCTTCTTCTATTTGAGTTTCTTCGGAGGATTCAAGCAAATCTTCAACTGGCTTTGAGCTTTCTTTCGAATTTACCTTAACGTCTCCTCCAACAAATCCGAATTCGGATGCAGCTTCAGCAAGAGTCTTGTCAGTTTCCTCCTCAACTATTGGAACAGCAGCTCTTATATGTTTTGCATCAGCGTTTTGTGCGTCCGTTAGCGAAGCTTCGAAAATTTCAAATCCCATTTGACTTGCGGCACCTGAAAGAACAGCTCTGGCATCAAAATTTGCGGGTAAAGCGCTAACTTGAGGAAGGTGCAGGAAGTGAAGACTTTGGCTCCATTTATGAGTGATAAATTTTTGCTGGATATCTTCGCGTCCACTGTCAAAAAGAATAATTCTTGGAGGGAGAGTCTCGGAAGAAAAATGTTTTAAGGTGGTTTCAACGGTTCCGACCAACGATTCTCCAATTACTCCCGATTTTGCTTCAATTATTTTTCCTGCTCTTATTAAGGAAAGATTTATATTTTTTTGTCCTACCTCAGCTAAGATTGCAGTGACTGGTGCACCTTCTTCTTTTTGAAGTAGATGGGCGATCGCCTCAGGAATTACCAAAAATCCCATAGGTTTAAATTCCAGCTCATCACTTATCTTTTTTAATTTTGCGAGATAGGCAGGTTTTATTTTTCCGTCAGTTATCCAATCCTGTTTTACTCCAAAAATTGTTTTATGGCTTTCTACATTTGGTGGAAGATTTTTCTCAGCAACGGACACTGCTTTGTCTATCGCATCAAGTAACTCTTCTTCAGATGCTTCTTCTACAGAAGTTTTGAAATTCTCTACGTGTTCTCCAACTACATTAATTTTTCCATCAATTTCCTGGAAAACTACAGCGCTAGCTTTTTCGTCGCGAAGAACCAAGGAGAGAAAATACTCCGATTGATTTTTTTTCTCTAAAAAGGGCAGTTTTGGTAAATTCATAGAGAACTAGCCTACCGTTACGTATAGGCGGCGCAGGCCATTTCCGATATTCTCCTGCTTTATTATCTTAAACGATTTTACCTCGTCAGTAAAGTTGACATGAGGACCTCCGCAGAACTCTTTACTGTATGCTTTTTCTGGATTTTTGTCTCCAATTAAATAGATTTTTACTTTGTCCGAATATTTCTCATCGAATAGTCCAATCGCTCCAATTTCCTTAGCCCGAGTTAGTGGCATAAATTCGAAATATACAGGCATTTTAGCTTTAATTTTATCGTTAACTGTTTGCTCTAATTTTTGAAGTTCTTCTTCTGTCAGATTTCTATCAAAATTAAAATCAAATCTTACTCGCTCACTTGTTATGTTCGACCCAGACTGATGAACAGAAGTTCCCAGCATATCCCTAATCGCCTGATGCATAAGATGGGTCGCAGTGTGTCCTCTAACCGTTTGTTCACTGTGATCCGCGAGTCCTCCCGCGAATTTTTTAGTGACTCCGGCACGGGAAATATCCTGATGCTCTTTTATTTTATTCGCCAGTTCCTCATCATTAAATATATAGCCTAGATTTTTTAATTGAAGCGGTCCTAGTCCGTAGGTTGAGATTGCCTTAAACGCAATGTCTGCAGGAATTTCCTTTTCTCCTTTTTTACCCAGTTTATTTAACTCTTTCTCAATTAAAATCTTTCCATTTCCTAAAGTTGCAGAATAAACCATTTCTTCTGCGGTTATAACGCCTTTAATCTTTTCAAGTTTTTCGAGTAGCTCGGGATCTGTTTCTTTATAATCTTCAATAACTGCTTCAATTATTTTTTCAGTTGTGCAGCCATTTAAATCATACATGTTGTCCATGGCGCGTCTGATAAGCCGTCTTAAAATATATCCCTGCTCTTTATTTGACGGACTTATTCCGCTTGAAACTAAGAAAACTGCACCAGCTAAATGATCTGCAATTATCCTGAATGCTACCTCGTTTCCTTTAAAGCTTTTTCCTGTTTCCGCTTCTATTGCTTTTAGTCTATTCTCAAAAAGAGATGTAAGGAAAATATCAGATTTATCCTCAGTTGCAGCCAAAAGTCTCTCGAGTCCGCCGCCAAAGTCGACATTTAGTTTGGGTAGTTCTTTAAATGATCCATCTTCCTGTTTTAGATATTGCATGAAGACTGAATTAGCAATTTCTAAAAATTTTCCACATTCGCATTTCGTAGGATCATCACCAAGGCAATCAGAATTATGCTCTACGTCATCGAATCTATAGTAGACTTCTGTATCAGGTCCTCCGGGTTCACCAGATGGCATTTTCTCCGGCATTCCAGATCTAGACCACCAGTTAGAAGGATCATGAAAAATCTTTGGTTCCAGGTTTTCAGATTTAAATATTTCTTTCCATAAATCTTCTGCGGTCTGGTCAAACGGAATGTCATCGTTGCCCTTAAATACAGTTACATAAAGTTTTTCTTTTGGAAGCTTTAGCTCTTTTGTGAGTAGTTCCCAAAGCCATGGAATTTCCTCTTTTTTAAAATAATCTCCCAGGCTCCAGTTTCCGAGCATTCGGAAAAAAGTAGTGTGTCTGTTATCTCCAACTTCATCGATGTCTACAGCTCTAAAACAATTCTGAACGTCCACCAATCTATTTCCTTCAGGATGAGCTTCCCCAAGGAGATAGGGAACTAAAGGTTGCATTCCAGAGCTGGTAAAAAGTGTTGTTGGATCATTTTCTGGGACTAGAGGAGAATTTGGAATTCTCTTATGTCCTCTTTTTTCAAAAAATGAAATATAAATATCGATTATTTGCTTCGCGCTCATGGCTAGATTATACCAGAAAGATTATCTTGTAGGCTGAGCTTGTTGAGCTCTTAATGCTTCTTTGTGTGCAATTAACAAATTTATCCTGTCAGTATACTCAGGTAAAACTAATGTTCTAATAGAATAAAGAACCTCTGAGTTTATAAGAAATCTTCTAAGAGACTCTGGTAAGACCTGAAGGCCGCCATTAAAAAAAGTTGAAAATGTTTTATCTCTACCCGCAAACATCATTATTCTATTGACTTCTTCTTCTGGTACTTCTTCCACTTTTGCACCAGGTAAAACCAGGTCACTTGATTTGCCCGCTCTTCTTAAATCACCAAGGATTGAATCTAGGTAGAAAGGAGCATTAAATGCTTGTGTTCTCATAATGTCCTCAATAGCTAAAAGTGTATTTCCAAAATGAACAGCTGAATAATTTTTCATAAATGAAACTTGACTGTCTAAAGTTGTGAGCTCGTTTAGTTTTATCGTAGACAATCCATCGACTCCTTCGTTTCTGTATATATTTGCAAGAAGTCCCACTGGGGATCCCCCCGCTCTGGCTTCAGGTCTTGAGCCCACGTTTCCTACAAATGATTGATCTGCTGGAAATTCACGTTCAAATGATTCTACAGTCATAGCCACGGATTATAGCAAATTAGTTTTATGAAATGAAATCTGATATAATGGTCCTAGAGTTAATTCCTGATTAAATTTAAATATTTACCTCAATCTTTAACTCATTGCCCAAAGCATATGCCAAAAATCGGAAATTCAATTCCAAGAAGTGAAATGCCCTGCGATAGATGCGGATCTAAAAGAAAAGTAGCTAAAACCTGGACTGAAAAAATAAAAAACACAGGTGGTTTCATGACGCTTCAACATACTCAACTAATTTGTACAAATAAAGAATGTCAGGCAGCATTTGATAAAGTCATCGCTGATGATGCCCAAAAAAGAGAAAAGTTAAAACTCGCTAAAGCTAAAAACGCCTAAATCTCCATTTGCTATAATAGCCCACGTGGAAAACAAACACTTAATTGCAGTTGGCGCATTTGGACTTCTTATACTTCTCATGGTTCTTCTCGTTTTTCAATCTAATAAATTACCTGAAATGGGCGAAGATTTAACAGGCCTGAATTTAGGAGCAAAAGGGGTGACGCCTACTCCGGTACCTCTAACTGAATTAACAGGAAGAGATTTAAATGTAGGAACTTCTTCCGCAGCAGTGGTAGCTGGTGACACAGTTACCATTCATTATAGAGGAGCATTTATGGACGGAAAATTATTTGATGATTCATATCAAAAAAACTCTCCATTAACCTTTCAGGTAGGTGCTGGGCAAGTTATAAAAGGAGTAGAGATGGGAGTAGTGGGAATGAAAATTGGAGGAAAAAGACAAATAGGAATTCCATCAGATTTAGCATATGGTGCCTCGGGTTCAGGGCCAATTCCACCAAATACACCTCTAATTTTTGAAATAGAATTATTGGATTTTAAATCCCAAACTGCAG
>CAYORA010000003.1:0-2660 GCA_964406285.1 uncultured Gammaproteobacteria bacterium | reverse complement strand
CTGATTGCATTCCTGCCACCATCAAAATCCCTAGAATTCTTCGGAATTTTGAAGAATCATCTCATTCTTTTGTCATAGCAGACGGCACTTGCCCCCAGAAGAGGGACTCCTTAGCGGTGCCATCTTTCATTTGTCCTGCCATAGGGTTTCTCCAAATGAAAATTAATTGAATGCGCTTAAGATAGTCAATCGTTTCAGCATCCCACTCGCGAACGAGTCGTCAACTGAGCCTTTCTCCTATCTATTCGGAGTTTATAAACTTTAAAACTTGAGGATAAAAAAGTCAATTACATCAAACTGTATCTTTCAGGCAAAATGAAATAAATTCATAAATAAAATTGTATTAGTAATAGAAAGGGGGTGAAAAAAATGAATAAAAAATTAATATACTCATTAGGTTTCGGAGCATTAACTTTGGGAACTCTATTTGCATTTACACAAAATTCCTATGCATACAGAGGAGATCCAACTAAGCTCGGATCTAATTATACAGCCGAAAGGCATGAGGCGATGGAAAAAGCATTTGAAAATAATGACTATAATGCTTGGAAAAATTTGATGAATGGAAGAGGCAGGGTAACAAAGGCGGTAAATGCTAATAATTTTTCTCAATTTGCTAAAGCACATGAGCTTGCAGAGCAAGGTAAAATCGCCGAAGCAAATAAAATAAGAGAAGAAATGGGTCTGGGATTAAATGGAGGAAATAAAAACGGAATGGGGAGACATCAATATTCACGATAGTTTTACCCTACTTAAAAACCTCGTCTAAGGCGAGGTTTTTAAGGGTTAAGGTAGTAGTATATGAATATGAATTTAGAAAAAATAACTGATGAAGAGTTAGTAAATAAAATAAAAAAAGATAAGAATTTATATGAAGAGCTAGTTGATAGATATCAGACAAAACTAAGCAGATATATAAATTATCTGATTCATGATGAAGATATGGCTTTAGATGTTGTGCAAAATACATTTATAAAAGCGTATGTAAATTTAAACGGGTTTGATACTAATAAAAAATTTTCCAGCTGGATATATAGAATAGCGCACAATGAAAGTATGAATGTAATTAAAAAAAACAAAAAAGAAATTAGAATTGATGAAAATTTTGATATACCAGAGGATTCAAATATTGAAGAAGAATTTGACAAAAAAGAAATGTCAAAAATAGTCGGAGTTTGCATAAAAAAACTCCCTGAAAAATATTCAGAAGTTTTAATTCTTTATTTCCTAGATGATAAATCTTACGAAGAGATAAGTGATATTTTAAGGATTCCGGTGGGAACAGTTGGAATCAGAATTAAAAGAGGAAAGGAGATGATGAAAAAAATATGTCCAAGGTAAATATTAAAAAAGAGGTAATGGAAAAAATTAAAAAAGATGAAATTGTTATGAAGCCTAAGGTGTATTTTATGATTGGGTCAATTATTACATTGATTGGATTAATTGCCTCAGTTATTAGCAGTGTATTTTTAGTTAGCATAATTAGTTTTCTTCTAAGATCACATGGGCCCATGGGTGAATATAGGCTTTCACTTATGATTCAAAGTTTTCCAATTTGGTTGCCAGTACTCGCCATCATAAGTCTTCTCCTGGGCGGAGTATTTATTAGGAAATATGATCTTTCATATAAATTTAATTTGGGACTTTTGATTTTAGGTTTTATCCTAGCAGTATTAATCGCAGGGATATTAATAGACGTATCCGGATTAAATAATATTTGGTTAAAACGTGGTCCTATGAATTCTGTGATGAGAAATTACGTAAACCAAAATAATCCGGAATACTGGAATAGAAAATACATGAATGGTCCTAGAGATGGCAGTGGGTATAGATTTAGAAATCGTTAAAAAGATTAGGATTTCAAATAATACTCTAGTGTAGGTTTATCAAAACCAATTACGTATTCTTCTCTTCCATTTTCAAATTTTATTTCAGTTACAGGTACACCCATTTGACCTGTTTTTTGAACCATTTTCATAGCTTCTTCTTGATTTGAATCAACATAAATTACTTCATGATCAATTTTTTCCTTTTCCAGCCATGCTTTTTCCATGCTGCAATAAGGGCAAGTTCTAGTAGAGTAAAGTTTTACGGATACTTTTTTCATTATTTCACCTCCTTTGAGAATTCATTTAATAATTTGGCAATTTCACCAGTTTTTTTATTTGAAAGGGAATAATATATAAACCTTCCTTTTCTTTTTGTTATTACTAATCCTGTTTTTTTAAGTTTTGATAAATGTTGTGATACAGCAGACTGGGCTAAACCACAATGACTTGTAAGCTCCTCAACATTTTGAGATTTTTCATTAAGACAGCATAAAAGTTTTAACCTTACGGGATTTGAAAAAGCATAAATAATTTTATTTTCCATATTGACATATTAGCAAATACTAATATATACTGTCAATAATGAACTTAAAAAAGTATTTAATTTTAGGAATTCCTGTTTTAGTCATTCTGGGAGCTGGAGCCATAAGTTTAACCTGTAATCCAATTTCAAATAAATGTTTTGCACAAACTCCAGAAAGCATTAAAACAAGTCCAAGTCCAAGTCCAATTTCTAATACAAATTCTAAAATTATGAAAAAGAATTTATCACCGGAAGAATTTAATGCTGCGTTAAATACAAATGAATATAAGTTGATTGATATCAGAACT
>CAYORA010000002.1:31179-46653 GCA_964406285.1 uncultured Gammaproteobacteria bacterium | reverse complement strand
ATGGCTAGAAGATATTCATTGGAAGCAGCAAGACCTGCTGTAATTATGCCAAATCTACCAGTAAGCCCTACACGAGAGGCCCAAGCTACACCAAGTGCATCTACTAGACAATACGAGCGTATATTTCGAAATATTGGTGTAAGGAGTGAGGTTGGATTTGAAATTATTAGGAAAATTAAAGCTGGAAAGACACTGGACGAAATTGCCGCAGAAGTAGGCGTAACAAAAGATGTAATACTAGAAATAAGAGATAGAAGCGGAATTAAATCAATTGGTCAAGAAGGATTTAGATTTAATTAAATTTCTTAAAATTTAACTTTGACAGAAATATAATCACCAGGTCAATTGCGATTGGGAAAAATAATACCCACATTCCCTTTTTTACTATTTCTATAAACTGCGCAGAATTTATATAAGAAATAAACCAATCCGGTAATCTAAATCCTAAAAAATAGGATACAGTAATAAATAAAATAATTACTATTAAAAGGGCAGCTGATCCCTCAAGATCTTTTGAACTCGAAAACATAGTGTTTCCTATTTGAAAAACAGTAAAGAAAACTAGAGCATAATTCCACGGAAAACCTATTAGTGATCTGTCTGACAAAAAATAGAATACAAAAAAAGATATTATTAAAATCCCTACAAAAACTGGCGCAAATCCTATGATCGCACGTCTAATCGGATCAGTTTCTTGGATCGCTACGCTTCCCATTACTACTCTATCTCCATCTGGCTCTGGATTAAAACTTAACCCACTAGTTCTTACCAACATTCCTTCAGCTACTATTAAATGAGCTAGCTCGTGAACGATAACTCCCGGAAGTAAGAATAAGTGAAAGAGCCTTATCGCTAAATTTTCTTTTCTAGCAACCTTTAGAAAAAATACAGAAATTGATCTGATGAGAAGCTTTGAAAGAAAAAATAAAAATATGAATTCTAAAACAAAAATTAAAATGTAGGTCACATGTTCATTCTATCGTATTTTCGTAATCTCTGTCTGGAATTACAAAATAAATATAAAATGCGATTGGCAGAACTATAAGTATTACTTTAGGATGATATTCATAAACAGGAGATATCAGTAAGCTTAAAAACGTAATAAAGTAAAGATATTCCTCTCTTCTTTTTTCCTTTAAATAAATAAACATCGAAAGAATTATGGGAATAAATATAGGAAATGTGTATCTAAATACAGAAATAAAAATATGAAAATACCTGTCACTTGGAAGAAACAAAAAAATTATAAAATTAGAGATTCCTATTAAAATAAATTTTGTATATTTATCAGCGTTTCTTTTTTTCATATTTTTTATAATCAGAAATACTGAAACAAAAAACGAGAAAAACCAAAGACTGAATTCACTAAATCCAGCATTAACAAAACTTTTTACTCCAGTAAGTGATGTAAATGATACTTCCCATACTTGGGTACTAAGTATCTCAAATCCGGTTCTATCGAAAAACAAAAATGCTTGAGGATAAAATGGATTTCCAGTAAATATAAAATTTCTGATATACCAAAACAATCCGATGAAAATAAATGGAATTAGAAAATAGATAAAATATTTAGTGTTAAAATTATTAATTATTTTTCTAAAATAGAACATAATTAAAATTAAAAAATATATTGGTCCACTAAACTTGCTCCCAATCAGAAACCCTGCCGAAGTGCCAATCAAAAAATAATGTCTTTTTCTATCCTTAAGACTTTCTAGCAGTAAAAGAGTAAGAGTGAAAAAACCCGCAAGCCAAATATCTATGATCTGCATATTTACCCAGCGCAAAATTATTGGAACGCTTGAAATTACCACTGCGAAGACAATCGACAAATCGTTTTTAAGCCCAACTTTTCTTCCCAACAAATAACAACAGGCAAATAAAAATAGTGCTCCAATTACGTTAAATAGCTGTATAGGAATTTTCAATATAAGAAAGATTGAAAGTACTCCCTCCGATGCACCTGGAGAATACTTCATATATGGAATCCCTTCAATTTCCTCTGGATTTAGAATATTTCCAGACAAATATGATTTAGCTATTGGAATATGATAGTTTAGGCTATCCCCATCTGGAATCGGATAGCTAAATGCATTAAATGTAAAATATGTGATTAGATAAATAAAGAAAATTAGAATTATTTTTGTATTCTTTTTCATTTCCAATTCTTTGGAAGCAGTGGACTCTCAATCTCAACTTTATCAAATTTAGGCTTTACATATCCCTCTTCTTTTACCCACTCCCATGTTCTCTTTAAACCTTTTTCTAAAGACGTCCTATCTATATAATCTAAATACTTCTTACTTAACTTGTGATCACTGATAGCATATTTAACCTCCTGTGGTCTTGGCGGAAGATTAATTGGTTTTATTTTAGAATTGGTTATTTCAAGAATTAAATCTGATAATTGCCTTACAGTATAATCTTTATCTGAACCTATATTAAAGGTCATACCTGAAACTTTTTTATATCCGCATTTTAATAATGCTTCAACTACATCATCGATATACGAAAAACATCTTTTTTGATCTCCTTTTCCGTAAATGTAATATTCTTTATTTTGCAATATAGAATTCATAAAAATTGTCACAACATTTCTATATGGATCTTTCATGTTTTGCCTAGGACCATAAACATTATGCGGTCGTGTAATTACATATTCGAAATCGTGCACTTTACTTAAAATTCTTAATGAATCTTCAAAAGCCAACTTTGAAATACCGTATAAATCTTCAGGCGCTGCTTTATCTTTTTCTTTAAAAGGAGTTTGGAGCTCTCCATAGACCGCAATACTTGAAGTGAAAATAAATCTTCTGACATTTGCCCTGATGGATGCTGTTAAAACTTTTATGCTCCCGTCGAAATTTCTAGAAGTAATATCTACTGGAGAAAATTGTGCTTTATTTTCTGCCGCGTTTGCAGCAAGATGATATACGGTATCGGGTTCAAATGATGAAATAGCGGCGTCTGTTTTTTTAAAATCCCTTATGTCAATTTTAAAAATTTTTGCTTTTTTATTACAGTTTTTTATATTTCCACCCGAAAAATCATCCAATATTCCTACCTTATATTTTTTTTCAACTAATTTATCAACTAAATGACTGCCAATAAAGCCAGCTCCTCCTGTAACTAAAACTTTTTTCATAAACTTTTCAATCTGTAGATAAAAATTGTTCTTAACATTTGTGACCCTACGATGATTGATTTCTTTAATGATCCAGTAATTTTAGATTCCCCTATTCTTTCTCTATAATGAACAGGTATTTCCTTAATACTTAATTTATTTATAAAAGCTAATGCTGTAAATTCTGACAAGAAATAAGATCCACCTACTTTAAATTCTGAATTAATTTTTCTTAATGATTCTTTTCTAATAATTCTAAAAGTGCATCCACAATCAGTTAATGAAATCATTGGATTATAAAGGAACTGCATAATTCTAGCTAAAATAATATTTCCAAGTCTTAACGCACCCTTCATGTTAGCATTTTTACCAATGTATTTAGAATTCGTTCTAGTACCAATTACAAGATCGTATTTTTCAATTTCCTTTAACAGTTTTTTTAAATCAATTGCCTGAAAGGTGCCATCTGGCTCGCAGAGAACAATTAAATCTCCCTTGGCTTCTTTTAATCCACGTCTCAATGCATACCCATACCCTTGTTTTTTTTCAACAACTACCTTTGTTTTCCTTGATTTTGCTATTTTATTTGTATTATCTTTAGAATTATTATCTACGACTAGAATCTCATCGACTATTTTTAGTTTTCTAAAGTCAGATATGGCCGAAGCAATATTTTCTTCTTCGTTATATGCCGGAAAAATAAGAGAAATTTTTTTATTCTTATACATTTCTACCAGACTGCCACAAGAAAGGTCTGAAAAACAATGACCTGGGTGGCCTGCAGCAAGAGGAGCAGAATAAATTGCCGATTCGTAAATTTTAATTTATTTGTTGTAAAATTTGCAATAACAATTATTAGAATTGGAATAAAAGGAAGCCAAATCCTAGCTGTTTCTGCGCGAACCGCTCCGCTAAAATTAACAACCAAAAGCATAATTAGAAAAGACACCGAAATTATTTCAATTCTCTTTATATTTTTAATTTTAAACATCCTAAATTCTTTAAAAATTAAATATATAAATAATATTCCAATAGGAATTCCTGCAAAAAGAAAAAAGTCATAAAGATTATAAAAAAACCATATTAAATGCTCTCTCCCTGCTTGTGCCGCTTCATGATAAAGCATTATTGTTTTGGTCATTTCGATTAAATTCAATCCTGCAAAAAATAAAATGAACGGAATAACCATGACTCCCAACATAAGTGAAAATAAGTTTTTAATAATATGCGTAAAATCTTCTTTTTGCTGAAAATATCTAAAGACAAAAATCAAAAAAAGGAAGAGCATAATTGGTAGAAATGTTAGAGTAAAAAATACTCCAGCAAATAAAACTAAACCACTTAAAAAGAAATACAAATAACCTTTCTCTTTAAATCCTTTTAAAACAAGATAAAGAGATATCGAAGTAAAAAGTGGCATAAATACATCAATTAATGGCGTAAATAAAAGTACACTTGGAGCAAATGTAAATAATGCCACAGACCTAAAAGCTGCTTTTTCTCCATATAATAGTTTTGTAGAAAAATAAGTAGGTATTATTGCTAGACCAGCCAAAAACGCAATCATAAGCCCTGATCCTAAAGCGTTAAGCCGCTGGGAATAACTTAAATCGTTCCAAATTGTCGCTACATCCGCGTGGGATGGGGAAACAGTTAACAAACTCGAAAACAAATGAGTAAATGGTCTTAAGAAAAATTCAAATAAATAATATAATAATATTCCCCCGGGTGGATGAAATCTAGTATACATTGGGTAGTCATGAAGGCTTTGATTAAAATTAGTTATAAAACTAGCAAGATTAGAAATTTGCGTTGAAACTGTGAAGTAACCGCTAATCATAGGATTTATAGTTCTATGCACAAGAACCTCAACTCCCGAACGGCTATAATATAAAAGACTAATTTGTAAAACAAAGCTAAGCACTACAAACAAAATTAATACTCTATAATTTGAAGTATTTTCAAACTTTTTTTCTTTTCTCCAAAAATTTAAGATGATTATTCCCGTAGTAAATAAAGGAAGCCAAATCCTACTAAGAGTGTTTGCGGGTTCATATGGCCACCTCCAATCAGGAGGATAAGGAGCAGGCCCTCTTAATAACGGAGAAAAGTCAAAAGCAATTAATGTGAAAAAAAATAAAGAAAAAATTGAAGTAATAATTAGGATCGAATTTTTCTTAAACACAGATAATACATGATAACAAATTTGATTATGAATTTACTTATGTTTTATTTCTTTTTATTAATGAGGAATAGAAGTGAGATTAAAAGAGCAAATCCAGAAACAGATAAAAGCATAAATAGATTAAAATTACCTGAATTGAATATTGCCTCTTTATATTCTTTAAATAACAAGAGGAGAGAAAATGCTAAAACTAAAACTAAAAAGGAAACAAATCCATTAAGAGCTGAGATATTTTTTTCGTGATGAGGAGATTTTTTCTTAGCCATTTTGTGCTGGTAAGGTTAGCGAGAGATTGAAATTGTCTCTCCGTTTTCAGCACCAGGAGCTGCAACTGTTACTCTATTGTTTGCATCCTTAAATACTGTGTAATTTGTATTATACCCTGTGCAGCTAGTAATGTCTCCTCCAGCTGTCTGTGGATCTCTAGGTAGAGCTGGGATGTATGTTGTTAAGATATCAGCGCAGATGTTTGCTTGACCAGCTCCATCTCCGATTTCAGCTGGTGTAGTTAATGGAATTCCTGCAGGAAGTACTCCTTTATGATCAGCTGAATATGCTCCGATAGCATTAAGAATTTGAGTTACATCACTTCTTCTTTTTGTATTGTTTGCTTGTCCGAATTGTCTTGCAGGATTAATAGCGATTAAAACGATTGAGAGGAGGATTGCTAAAATTCCGATTACAACCAAAAGTTCAATTAATGTAAATCCTGAACTTTTCTTTAAAAACTTTGGGCAGTTAATAGTCATATAATTATCTAGAAATTGTGATTGTCTCACCGTTTTCAGGGTTAATTGCTGAAACTGTTACTCTATTGTTTGCATCTTTAACTACGTTGTAACCAGTATTATATGATGTGCAGGTTGTGATATCTCCGCCTGCAATCTGTGGATCTCTAGGTAGAGCTGGGATGTATGTTGTTAAGATATCAGCGCAGATGTTTGCTTGACCAGCTCCATCTCCGATTTCAGCTGGTGTAGTTAATGGAATTCCTGCAGGAAGTACTCCTTTATGATCAGCTGAATATGCTCCGATAGCATTAAGAATTTGAGTTACATCACTTCTTCTTTTTGTATTGTTTGCTTGTCCGAATTGTCTTGCAGGATTAATAGCGATTAAAACGATTGAGAGGAGGATTGCTAAAATTCCGATTACAACCAAAAGTTCAATTAATGTAAATCCTGAACTTTTCTTTAAAAACTTTGGGCAGTTAATAGTCATATAATTACTATGAATAAAAAAATTTAACTTGTCAATAGGGTATTTTTTGACCTCAATTAGCCTCATTTTTAATTTTGTGTATTTGCACTTTCAGTTGATGGGTTTGACTGGGAATTTAATTGAGCAGGTGTTACATCGGACGACTCAAAAACTGTTGGCACAGGAGCAGTATTAGTTGTAGTTGGAACAACTGCTGGTGGTTTTGCAGGAGTTAACACAAATTTGTAAATTACAAAAAATAAAATTAAAAATAAAAACGCCAGAACCCCTAACATCCCATATAGTCTTTTATTATCTTTTTTCTCCTTCTTTTGTGACTCCTCGGAAATTATAACCTCAGATGTTAAACTATACCCTCGTAGCTCTGCAGCCTTATCTAAAATAAGTGCTAAATCAAGATTACTCCTAAGCTGAGGAATTGTTTCAAGACAAAATGATAGCGGAATAATAGCGCTTACTAAAAAACCCATGCTTGAAAACGACTCCTTTACTGCATCGGAAAAACTTCTGTTAGCTGCAACTACCTTAATCTTTCCTGGAAATTTAACCTGCCTACTTATATATTCCTGAAAAGGAACTAAGTCTAAAAATTCCTGAATGCTTTTTTCCATTTGAACAGTACCCAAAGGAAAATCTTTATCGAAAGTAACGCTTGGAGAAAGCAAAATAATTATACTCTTGGGAACTATTTTATAGCCGTTTAAAAATGCCTGAATCGCAACTTCAAGCTTTTTTTTACTTACAACTTCCAAATCGCTTAAAATATCCTGGGTAAATTCAAGTCCTATGGGAGAGGATAATGTATGATCATAAAAAAAACCACGATTAGCTTCTAGATAAAAAATTCCCGCAGTTTTTTTAGGGATGTCTTTTTTTAATTTATCTCTTTCCATGATGTAACGGTAACTTGATTATTAATATTTGTTGTCACTACCTGAATTTTCCTTACTGATCTATATACAGCAGCAGTACTAATTATAGTACCATTATTAACCTGTATTACAACAGAACCTCCATCCAAATCTAGTGTTTCACCTGTATAATTTGGGTCCCTAATAAGCCTAAGGAGTGCGTTTTCTGCACCAGTCTCAGCTGCATAATATGCGAGAGTCCCCTGCTCCGCGCTGCTTGTCGACGATGCATTGTTTAAAACAACAATTGTGACTCCTGTTACGATAGTTAAAGAAATCACCATAAAAAATAACAAAGTTATTAATGCACTACCTTTTTGTGATTTTATTTTCATCTTAAACCTCCTGTTGTCAGAAATTCTCTAACTTCTTTTCCTTTTCTCTGTGTTACTTCAGAAGTTAATGTAAACGACATTTGGATTAAATCTTTCCCGCCAGTTACACCTTCTAATCTAGTGAACGAAAGATTTGACACAGTTGTTTCATTACTATTTAGCTGATCTGTTGTTCCTGTCGATGCATTATTCAAATTTATATCTCCGTCACTTAGTGAGTAAGTTAAGTTCTGACTATCTACTACAATTGTTAACGCAGATCCACTTGCGCCAAGCGCTACAGGAAGTGATATAGAAGAAGCTCTACTTATATCATAACTAAATCTATTTATTATAAATTTTCCATCAACATCTACTGAAGAATTTGCTTCGGATTCTAACTGAAATTCAAAAACTGAACCAAACATTTGAAGAGTTACAGTCAGGAGAATGCTGAATATTCCCATATACAATAATAGCTCAACTAGTGTAAATCCTTTTTTATCGTTAAAAAATTTCATGGTATTTACCCCTTACGGGGAATAATTAACTCCGAAATCAAAAACAGTTGGAGTCTGCAATTGATCAGTTGATGTCATATAAACTTTATATCTCATGCATCTTCCGGCATTTTCATATCCTGCCCCATCGGAATTATTTGGTAGTTCTGATGCGGATGTAAAAAAAGTGCCAGTCGTTCCATCCGGGCCTACATAAACATAATTTGCATTATCACAGCTCCCCCCAACCGGATCCGCGATTGCCACTTGGAAATTTAGAGTTGTTTGTGGCGGAACATTTGTGGTCGTAAAAAATCTATTGAACATTGACTCTTGTGTTGCGTCAAATGCAGCAGACGTGAAAGATCCAGAAGAAACAAATACTGCATCATCCGGACCACCTTCAATAATCTTTAATTCATTTACAGTCGTATTTGCCACCATATAAACGAAGTTATCACTATCTGCCTCAGAAACTGACGTTAAATCATTAAAACCCTGGTCAAAATTTATTCCAGCACAGTATGCAGGGGCGGCCTCAGTTGAACTATCTAATACCTGATACTCTTCAGCATTATTACCATCTGCAGTTCCATCACTTCCAACTAAAACCACTCTTTCACCATTTAGGACTGTTAAAGAACGCTTTGGGTGCAATTGATCGTTTGGAGAAATTCCATAGTAATATCCGCTTGTGGCCTGGTATTCTGGACTTCCGGACGTAGACAAAAATACTGGATCACTTTTATTTTCGGTATTAATAACATAAAACTGTTTACTATCAGGTTGATTGTTACCATCCGCATCTATCCCACCGTTTGACGAAATATAAGCACGAGTTCCATCAGCTTTTGCAAAGACTGAATTTGCAGCTTCTTGAGTGTTAAGGGCATCGTTAAAATCAAGCGTCGCATTTTCTGTTGTACCTGTACGACTCCAGGATGCATTACTACTGTCATCTCTTCCGCAACTAGTACCCGTTAACGAACTTCCGCTTGTTGGTGGAGTAGTAACGTCAATTATTTCAAATTCATTATCTGCAGCTCCCCCAACGGCGACATAAACATATGTATTATTTCCTACGCTGATTGGAAAAATGTCATTATCTGCGTATATTTCAACATTTCCTCCATCATTGCATCCAGGTAGCCAATCTGTTTCAGATCCAAAATTTGTACCAGTACCACCCGCATTATATTTTTTTACTCTGCTTGGTGAAGTTGGGTTACAATCTTTCCCCGCAAGCTCGAGACGACAACCAAGCATAGCTAATCCATTTGACGGCGTTCGGGAGTCTATATCTGATAGGTCGAAAACGTATAGATAACCTCCAGATGTGGCATATCCCCTATCTCCAAGTACAGCAATTGAGTTTGCTCCATACCCATAAGGCGCCTGATCTAAATTATTATCTGTGTAACTAATTCTGACAGCTGCCCAATCCAAAGAAAAATCACGAGCTGTATCACTCGCAATATTTATAACCCTAAGCCTAAAATTACTATTTGTAAAATCTGAATCTGTCCAACTCCTCCCCCATGTATCATTTGCACTTCCTAACGTATAAGAAACTTCGCTTGTTGTAAGATTTGTAGTAGTTTTTGCTGTTGTCCATGTTGTGCCACCATCCCAAGAAAGCTGAACACACATTCTAGGAGCCCCATTAGTATTATCAACTCTCGCATCAAGCCTGACTTCTATTCCATCTAGGTTTGCACCTGGCGGAACATCAATATCATAGTTATAAAATCTATGCTTGTCTTTATCTGCTCCAGCGCAATTTACCCCGGTTCCATTTCCACTATTTGTGTCCACTGCAAAGGAGCTATTATCGCTATACGCTCTGGTGGGATTTGAAGCAAACCCATCATTATCTCCTCCACTCTCTACAGAATTAGCAGATGGACTTAAAAATCCTGTATTTGCACTTGCTGAATAATTAGCATGAATTTTTGTATTAAAAAATGTTTTATATTTATAAATATTATTTACAGGATCCTCAAACTCCCCAGCAGAAGTCTCATCGTTATCAGGATTATTATCATTTACCAATACAGCAATTACTTCTTTATTTGGAAGATTTGTTCCAAGAAGTGCGTAAGTGTTATTTCCGGAAGATTTATAATATTTTACATCAGTTGTCTTAAAATTATTATCAAGCCCTGTTCCCCCAGGGGGAGAATATCCTCCCGAAAATTCAGATGAATTCATTGTAAATTTTCCCCTAAGAGTAGCAGTTGGCGTAGCCGAATTAGCAGTAACATTTATATAAGCCATTTTTATTGAATTTGATGTAGTTGGTGAAGTTGCTACATAAACATCATTTGGGATATCTGTTGTTGAATTTGCTGTAGCTGCTACGGCCACTGGTGGACCATCGGGCAAATCAATGGTCGCAGTAGAAAATGAAGGAGAACACCACTTCGCTTTATTATTATTTATAAGCTTCAGCTCTCCACCCGTTACATTAGTAGCTTGCATATTATTAAATTCTCCAGCACTAAATTGAGATTGAGTGGTATCTGTATGTACTAAATTCTTGTGACGAGTGTAATAAGATGTAGTACTTACTGTAGAAACAAATGGAGTACTCCAGGAAACACTTGTAACAACTTTTTTAGTTGACGGATCCACTGTTCCACCGCTTGAAATGATCGCCCCCGAAGAATTCCTGTATGTATCGCTTATTACTATACTTACTGAATAGTCGTCGACACTTCGGGCGCCAGTTGCAAGAACATATTTTCCTCCCGAAACTTCTACATGATAGGTTCCATTAGTTTGGATATTTGACCAGCCTCTCTGGGCTATACTTCTAACGCCTTCCTGACTCTCTTTTAGATAACTGGAAGCCTCAAGTCTTTGCTCCTGCTGTGCTCTTCCACCGCGACCAGCTGCAAGTCCAGTAAGTATTGCTGGTAAAATTAATGTAGCAAGACCGATAGCTATTAAGAGCTCAACTAGTGATTGTCCTTTTTGAGATTTAAATATTCCAATCAAATTTAAATTTTTCATTTTAGTTCATCCCTGTTATTACACCATACCTATTTAGCGTAATCACAGTTTGATCACTGGTACTAAGTGATTTAAAAATAATACTATTTGAGGTTTCGGAGTACCCTACTATTTCTCCACTCAAAACAGAAAAAAGAAGAGTGTTACTAGGTAAAGTTGTACTTGTAATTTCTATATCTTCAGGTAGCTCTATAGTGTAATTTGTAGGGTCTGTTGCATTATATGAATTTCCATTAAAAAGTATATATCTATCAGATAAAAAATATACCCCATAATTGCTTGCTGCCCCTCTCCCTTCAGTGGAGCCAGTCATAGCTTTTAATTGTTGAGATCTTATATCTGAAACCAGATTATCTAAATTTGAACGCTCTGAAGTTGAACCCTGTGTGCGAAGTAGATTAAACGTGATAATTCCAAATAAAACTGCCATCACGGAGGTTGTAATCATTACCTCTAGTAAACTAAACCCTTTTTGTCGGAAAAAATTTCTTTTCAGCAATTTGAGCATATTATCTACTACTAACTTGCCCAATAAGTCCGTAGATAGGAGCAATTATAGAAAGCATTACTCCCCCTACTAAAAGTCCTACTACAACAAGCATTACGGGTTCAAGAAGTGTTGTTAATGCCTTTAAACTATTCGTAACTCTATAGTCTTGCTGCTCAGAAATATCCTGCATAGACTTGTCGAGAGTTCCTGTTTTTTCTCCTGCCTCAACAATTTTTATCATTATGGAATTAAAATATTTTTTTTGGTCCTTGAATCCCTGTGAGAGATTTTTTCCGCCCATAACCGTTTCATTTGCATATTTAATTGCAGCTGCAATATCTTTCCTTCTTACCACTTCGTGCGAGAGCTCTAAAGCATTTGTAATAGTTATCCCTGAGGTAAGAAGTAAATACATGCTCCTTGAAAACCTCGCTAAATCTATTTCTTTAACTAAATTCTTGATTAATGGGATTCTATAAAAACCTCCCATGATCACTCTTCTTTGAGTCTTAAAAAGAAAAATCATGCCTATTATCGCTACTGCTAAAACCCCTACAACTATAAGCGTGTAGTCCAATAATAAATTTGATGTCGCAATTAAAAATTTTGTGGGAAGTGGAAGATTTACATTAAGGCGTGAGAAAACTGTTGAGATTTTAGGAATAACAACAGTCAAAATCAAAAGTAAAACGCCCATAAAAACCACAACAATAACTACTGGATAAATCATCGCGGCTTTAACTTTATCATTAAACTCCATCTCTTTTTGGATTTGCGTTTTTAAATCTTTAAGAGTAACGTCAAGAGTTCCAGCTTCCTCGGAAGCTTTCAGGACATTTACAGTTACTTTATCGAAAACTTCAGGAAATTTTGCAAAAGAAGTATAAATATGTTGCCCTTGCACCATGTCTTCCCTCATTACAGTAAGAATTCTTTTGGTGTTCCCTTTAGAGTCTTCCAGGAGTGAATCCACGGTCTCAAGAATTGGTATTCCAGCAGTTATCATGGTAGCTAAATTTCCAAGAAGCGCTAACTTATCATTATTTTTTATTCTTAATTTTTCGTCTTTTACCATATTTATCCTGATTCAACTTTTGTAACTCTAAGAACTTCCTTAATAGTGGTCATTCCTTTTCCAACTTTTTGCATTCCATCATCAAGCATTGTCGTCATTCCTTCTTCTATAGCTTGTCTCGCAATTTCATCTGAATCACTTTTTCCTGTAATGAGCGCTCTAATTTTTTCGGACATATCTATAACTTCAAAAATTCCAATTCTTCCGGTGTAGCCTGTTGCATGACAAATCCTGCATCCTTTTCCTTCATAAACCCTTATCTGGTCCTGCGGACCAAAATGCTTAGTAATTACACTATCAGGAATATCTTTAAGTGCGTCCTTTCTATTTAAAACAACAGGGGACTTACATGAGTCACAAATTTTTCTTACAAGTCTCTGAGCAATAATAACATTTACTGTAGAAGCCACTAAGAATGGTTCGATTTTCATATCAATAAGACGAGGGAGAGTCGTGGCCGCATCATTCGTATGAACTGTAGATAAAACCAAATGCCCGGTTAAGGCAGCATTTACTGCGATTCCAGCTGTTTCACTATCTCTGATTTCTCCTACGAAAATAACATTTGGATCCTGCCTGAGAATCGAACGCAACCCGTTAGCAAAAGTTAAATTTGTTTTGGGATTTACCTGAATTTGATTAACACCTTTAATTCTATACTCAACTGGTTCCTCAATAGTCGTAATATTTTTCTCTCTGGTATTAACAATTTTTAGAATTGCATAAACAGATGTCGTTTTTCCAGATCCAGTAGGACCTGTTGAAAGAATCATTCCATAAGACTTATTAATGGCATTCGTTACTTTTATGAGATCTTTTTCATTCATTCCTAAGTCCTGAAGAGAAAATTGCCTGAATTTAGAAGATAAAAGTCTCATTACTACTTTTTCTCCTTCTGTAACCGGAATCATCGATACACGAATATCTAGATTTTCCTCATCTACCTCTATCCTCATTTTTCCGTCCTGTGCGCTTAAATGCTCATCAGTTCTTAACCTCGACAAAACTTTTATTCTAGTAGTTATTCTGTCATGAAGTTTTTTATCAACATATAAAACATCGTGTAAGATTCCATCGATTCTAAATCTAACAAGTGAATTCTTTTCTTCTGGCTCTATATGCACGTCTGATGCTTTATCACGATATGCG
The DNA here is from genome assembly GCA_964406285.1 of uncultured Gammaproteobacteria bacterium. Lineage (GTDB taxonomy): Bacteria > Patescibacteriota > Microgenomatia > Levybacterales > UBA12049 > 2-01-FULL-39-10-A. The sequence goes on along the minus strand of CAYORA010000002.1, from coordinate 32,669 downwards.
TAGGTGATAAGTAAATCAACAATCTTTGCAATTGGAGCATCATCCATAGTTGTCGCAGTTCTTGTAATTTCGGCTTGAAGCATTTCATCAAATGTCTGCTGAAGATCTTTTCTATAAAGCTGGAGAACATTATCGAGATCTCTTTCTGTTGCCATGTAGACCGTAACCCTTTGGCCTGTCTTTTTCTGTATTATTTCCGCAAGCTTTGTATTGACTGGATCTGATGCCGCAAGTTTTACACCTTCATTATCTTTTGCAAATACTATAGCCTTATGCTTTCGGGCAATTCTTTCAGGGATTATTCGATAAACACTCTCAGGAATTGTAATATTCTCAAGATTTACATAAGGGTACTTAATATGAGCTGCTATTAACTGGCCAAGCTTTTCATCCGGAATAACATCTTTTTCCATGAGAGCTTGCTGAAGAGGAATTCTGGCGTTAGCGGCAAATACTAAAACATCCCGCATGGTTTTGGTATCAACCAAACCTGATTGAAGCATCAACTGCTGTATCTCTATATCGGGCAGTAACATAGTTTTAAAACACCAATTAAGGCGCTAAGTAGATCGTAGCATACAAAGAGGAAAAGTTGAATAGAAGCTTAATTAGGATTGTGGCATTTTTTATCCCACTTCGCTAAAGCTTCGAGGGGACTACGCTTAATTGGGGTAATGACAGCGCTTGTACTTTTTTCCACTTCCACACCAGCAAGGATCATTTCTTCCAATTTTTTTCTTATCTACTGTGCTAGCTGAGCTTGTCTGAGGTATAGATCCAATTAAACTCGAACTGGTCAAACCAGCACTTGGCAAAGATGGTGCAGCTTCAGACTTTTTTGCTTTCCTTTTTTTACTAGTTTTATTTTCAGAAACCTCTTCAGCTCCCAATTCTCCACCCGCTGGTTCCTCATGAACATGTGTATGAGGTTGATCAGGATGCCCAATGTGTACTTTAAAAATTCTGTGAGATATTTCGTCATCGATCCCATTCATAAGAGTCTCAAACATCTTAAATGCTTCGTTCTTATATTCAACTAACGGATCTTTTTGTCCATACGCCCTTAATCTAATTCCCTCTCTTAAGTTATTAACTACATCCAAATGATCCATCCAGAGATTATCGATCACAGAAAGGATTACAAAATTTTCAACTTGACGCATGACTTTTTCACCAATCTGTTTTTCCCGACTAAGATACATTTTCTCTGCAATTTCAATTAAGAATTCTGTCCTACTATTAATTTCAGGTTTATCTTCTAATTGTTTTACAAGTTCTTTTCGAGAAGCTTCATCAAAAGGAATTATTGTAGAAAACTCTTCAATAATCTTTTCTGCAACATTTCCTCCACTTGCGCCTAATTCTCCTGAGTTCACAATTTGACCTATACTTCCTCTTAAATTATTAAGCACTACTTCTTTAGAGCTTTTTGAATCATCAGCTGCATTCTCTAAAACTTCACGACGCCTTGCGTAAATTATTTGTCTTTG
>CAYORA010000002.1:27154-31079 GCA_964406285.1 uncultured Gammaproteobacteria bacterium | reverse complement strand
CATCAGCTGCATTCTCTAAAACTTCACGACGCCTTGCGTAAATTATTTGTCTTTGCTTATTGAGAACATCATCATACTCAACAAGTTGTTTTCTGTTATCGAAATTAAATCCCTCTACTTTAACTTGGGCTTGTTCAATTGCTCGGCTTACAATCGGATGTTCAAGCGGTACGTCTTCTGGCATATTAAACCTTGTCATAATTCCAGCTATACTATCCCCTCCGAAAATGCGCATAATATCGTCATCAAGTGCTACGTAAAATCTAGATTTTCCCGGGTCTCCCTGTCTTCCCGAACGACCTCTTAACTGATTATCAATTCTTCGAGACTCATGTCTTTCTGTACCAATTACATAAAGTCCTCCTAACTCCAGGACTTCATCATGTGCTTTTTGCCATTTGTCCCATTCCTTTGTTCCTCTTAAATCTTTTCCATCTTCACCAACCGGAGCATTTCCTCCAAGAATAATATCGACTCCACGTCCTGCCATATTCGTAGCTACAGTTACCGCACCTTTTTCTCCAGCTTTTGAAATAATTTCAGCTTCTCTTTCGTGGTTTTTAGCATTAAGAAGCTCATGTTTTATACCTTTTCTCCTTAAAAGCTCTGACAAAATTTCATTTTTATCAATACTTGTAGTTCCAACGAGTACTGGTTGGCCTGTTTTGTGAGCTTGTTCAATTTCTTTTACAACGGCGCTAAATTTAGCCCTAGTGGTTTTATAAATTGCATCAGAAAAATCCTTTCTTTGAGTAGTTTTATTTGTTGGAATTACTACTACATCGAGTCCGTAAATTTTATGAAATTCCTGTGATTCCGTTACAGCAGTTCCTGTCATTCCAGCAAGTCTTTCGTACATCCTGAAATAGTTCTGGAGAGAAACTGTAGCAAGAGTCTTAGACTCTCTTTGAATTGCTACCCCTTCTTTTGCTTCTATTGCCTGATGTAATCCTTCAGATAATCGTCTACCCATCATAAGACGCCCTGTGAATTCATCAACTAATATTACCTCCCCATCCTTAACTATGTAATCTTTTTCTTTTTTAAATAGCGTTCTTGCTTTTAATGCGGCCTCTATATGATAAACTGTGTCAAAATCTTTTTCGTATATATTTTGTATTCCAAAAAGCTTTTCTATCTTACCAAGACCGTGATCTGTCAGATGAGCTGTATGCAATTTTTCATCAATTTTATAATCAGTGTCCGATGAAAGCTTATCAACCAACTTCGCAAATTCATAGTATTTAGTAGTTGGTGTTTCGTCAGGTGCTGAAATAATATGGGGAGTTCTGGCCTCATCAATCAAAACTGAATCTACTTCATCAACTACTGCAAAATAATATCCTCTTTGGGTTACATTCTGAATGCTTTGCTGCATGTTATCTCTTAAGTAATCAAATCCAAATTCGGAATTTATTCCATAAACTACGTCTGCCTGATAAGCTTCTTTTCTACTGACCGGCTTAAGATGCGTAAGCCGGAAATCATGAGCATCTTTGTTTACAAATTCATGATCATACATAAATGATTGTTCAGAAATAATTGAAGAAACTGTCATGCCTAAAAGCTTAAATACTGGACCCATCCAACCTGCATCACGACGTGCTAAATAATCATTAACAGTAACCAAATGAACGCTTTTTCCTGTGAGTGCATGCACATATAAAGCTGGTACTGCAGATAGAGTTTTTCCCTCTCCAGTTTTTTGCTCAGAAATTTTCCCCATGGATAAAGCTGCAGCCGCCATAAGCTGCACATCATAGTGACGTTGTCCAATTGATCTTCTAGCTGCTTCACGGACTAAGGCAAATGCCTCCGGGAGAACTGCTTCAATGGATTTCCCATCTGCGACCCTTTCCTTAAGTTCTTTTGTTTTTTTTGGAAAGTCTGAAATCTTGAGCTTTCTCATTTGCTCATCTAGGGAATTTATCTCAGAAATTAGAGGAGTTAGTCTTTTTATTTCTTTATCGTTGGAATCAAATATTTTTCCGAGGGCTCCTAACATGCGTCTAATTATAGCAAAGGGGAGGCTAATTTGCTAGCTTACTTCTTCTCAATTTTAGTAATTCCACCCATGTATTTTTGTAAAACCTGCGGAATTAAAACTGATCCATCTTCCTGCTGGAAATTTTCCAAAATTGCGATTATTGGCCTTGCCATAGAAAAGGCAGTTCCATTTAAAACATTAAGGTACTTTTTTTCTTCCCCATCTTGGTATTTCATATTCAAACGACGAGATTGAAAATCTGTAACAGTTGAGGTAGATGTAACCTCTCTATATTTATCCTGAGACGGCATCCAAGCTTCTATATCATATTTTCTAGCAGCATTAAATCCTAGATCACCCGTACAAATCCTAAGCACCTGATATGGAATGCCTAAAAGTTTGAAAAAATTCTCTTCCAGGGAAAGCAAATACTCATGCTCTTCATCATCTTTTCCCTCTTCGACAAATGAAACCATTTCTACCTTATCAAACTGGTGTACTCTTAAAATTCCCTTAGTATCTTTTCCATAACTACCTGCTTCTCTTCTGAAACAAGTAGAAAATCCAGCAAATCTTCTCGGTAATTCCTCTTTCTTCAACAACTCATCTTTAAACATGGGGACTATCGACTGCTCAGAAGTTCCAACCAGATATAATCCGTCTTTATCGAGAGAAAAAATATTTTCCTCCTCTCCCATTTGGGTATAACCCAGGTCATCCATTATTTCTTTTTTTATTAAAACAGGAGGGATTACTGGTATAAATTTTTCCTTAAGAAGTGTATCGAATGCAAATTGCTTTAAGGCAAACTCAAGAAGCGCTCCTTCATTTACAAAATAATAAAATCTTGCACCCGAAATCTTCGCTGCACGTTTTACATCAATTATCCCGAGCGCTTCTCCAATTTCTAAATGATCTTTTGGAGTAAAATTAAATTTTGTTGGAGTCCCAACGGTTTTTATAACTTCATTTTCACTTTCATCTTTTCCAACTTTAACGTCAGGCTTTGCTGGATTAGGAATTTTTAAAAGAAGCTCCTTAAGTTCTAAATCAATTTCTGAAAGAGATTTTTCTAAACCTTCTAATTCTTCTTTAATTTTCTTCCCTGTTTCAATTTGCTCAGGGGTTGGTTTTCCTTTTATAGTAGATACATGAGCGTTTCTTTTTTCTCTAAGTGCTTGAACCTCTTGATCAATTTCTCTTTTCCTTAAGTCCAGTTCTAAAACTTTTGAAACATCGACTTTTACACGTTTTGCCAATGCGGCTTCTTCCACTTGTTTAGCATTATCTCTTAAATATTTGATGTCAATCATACGCGTATTATACTACTTAACCTTGATTTAGAAAATCACTTAACTTAATGAGGGCCTTTTTCCTGTGGGAAATTTTGTCTTTCTCCTCTGGGGACATTTGAGCAAAAGTTTTATTTTCTCCATTTGGAATAAAAACGGGATCCCAGCCAAATCCATTTTCTCCTCTAATTTCTGAAGCAATCTCTCCATCAATTGATCCGATAAATAAATGTGGATTTTTTCCATCATGATAACCAATAGCTAATTTTGCTGTGGCTTTTCTATTAGATTCATTTTCAAGTAATTTTAGAAGCAAACGAGCGGTGTCATTTTCAGATTTTAATACCCATTTAATTAATGGCCCTGGAAAACCCTTCCATGCACTTATTTCCAGAGAAATGTCATCGATTATTACTGGTCCACTAACAATCTTATACGCTTGATCTAATTTGTTCAAGGCAACTTTTTCTAAATCGATTTCCTGGATTTCTTCAATTTCAGTTTCTAAAATCTCAAGTGGAATATTTAAAATTCTTGAAACTTCTCGGGCTTTCGCTTTATTCCCAGTTACAAAAGTAATCTTAGGAATTTTCATTTTGAGGCCTCTTCAAATCTAGTTTTTACAAACTGAGGATCCAAAGAAAGA
>CAYORA010000002.1:8433-27054 GCA_964406285.1 uncultured Gammaproteobacteria bacterium | reverse complement strand
TCATTTTGAGGCCTCTTCAAATCTAGTTTTTACAAACTGAGGATCCAAAGAAAGAATTAAGGCGGCAAGTTTTGGTCCATGATTTTTTCCAAGCAGCACACTATAAAACGCTGCAAATGCCTCAGATGATTCTAGATTCAAACTTTTACTTAAATCATAAATTTTTGTTTGAAGTTCGACCGGATCATTTGTATCAGTTACGAATTCTGCAGTTTTTCTTAAAAGCTCTTTTTGTTTTTCATTTAAATCCAAACCTTGAGGCAGTTCTTTTTTTACTTCAAATTCATATTCTTCTGGAGCAAATTTTTCTACCCAGATTTTTGCATATTTTGCCCACTCTTCTAATCCCTGATTTTTAATTTCCTCTTCCATATTTGGCATTTGCACCCACTGTGCTAAAACTAAAAATCGAACTTTCGGCGGAGCTTTTGGCTCTCCTATTTGCGAATAGAAAAAAGCTTTAGCTAAATCATCATTGGATTTTTTAAAATATAAATCCGCTGCTTTTTGATATTCATCAAACAAAACTGGAATAGCAATTGAATCCATAGGGTCAAATTCTACTTGTTTTTTATAATCTGTTTTTAAGAAAAGAAAACGACCTAATTCTAGTGGAAGCATGTTGGCTAAATCGCGTGCTTTCATACCAAGCCCTTTTGATGAAGACATTTTCTTCCCCCCAATTAACATAAACTCGTATGGAAGATTAAATGGATTTGGAATATCAAAAACCTGACGACATAATTCTTTTGCAATGTCTCTAGATCCACCAGCTGAGGAATGATCTTTTCCAGCACCCTCGATAGTTACACCCAAAACTTTCCAATGTGCTGGCCAATCCACTTTCCATGGAAGTTTCCCGTTACCATCAAACGGACTAATTCGGCCGCTGTGTCCACAACCCTTTGCCCACTTAACCATTTCTGGTTCGCAGGTGTATGCTACAGTTTCGCCGTCCCAATCTGTGACTTTTGTAGTTCCTAATTTTCCGCAGTTTTCGCAAATAACTTGAAGAGGCAACCAACCTGATTCTCTTTTTTTGCTTCCTGATACTTTTTCATAAATGTCTTGGATTTTTTCTGCATTATCGAGTGCAATCCTAATAACTTCATTAAATTTCCCCTCATGATACATATCCCAAGATGACAGAAATTCCGATTCTACACCTAAATCTCTCAAAACCTCTTGATATTGTTTTGCGAAATAATCTCCAAAATTTTCATAACCTTCTTCAGGAGATGGAGCAACCCTAACAGGAAAACCCATGTATTTACTATGCGATTCTTCTAATTCCGCTGGGAGACCATCAATTGGATCAAAGTCATTGGTTATATAAGTCCACATAACTTTCTCGCCTTTATTTTTTATCGCTTTATAAACAACATCATGAACTATTGGACCACGAAGAGACCCCACGTGAGGATGACCCGACGGAGTAAACATATCATCTACCCAGTAAGGCTTGTAATTTCCACTACTAATAATGTCCATTGCCACTTTATCAGCCCAAAACATATACGATTATTCTATCAAATTAAATTTCTAAAATCTGTTTATACAGTGAAGCAACATTATTCAAACTTTTTTTAGAAACCCATTCATTAGATGAATGGATATTACCACCCCGGGGACCTATTGTAATCACTGGTAGATTTAACTCTCGGGAGAATATATTATCATCAGCTACTGATTTTCCATAATTAATAATTTCTCTATTTTTCATTAAGCTAATAATTTTTTTTACAAACTCATTATCATCATCAGCAACATATGGCGATGCGTAAGACGTTGGCCTTTCTTTTACTTTTACTCGTACTCTTGCATCAGCATTTTCAGAAAGCCTTCCAAGATCATACATCTGTTCTATTAATACCTCTATTTGTTTCATCGCTGAGTCAATTGATTCTGGAACTACTAAGTGCCTATCTACCTCAATTACTGCCCTATTGGGAATGGACAGACTCGTGGATGCACCTTCAATTTTCCTAATAAATAATGTTGCGGGTCCTAAATACTTATTTGAAGGAAGTTTTAATTTTTCAATTTCCAATGCAACTTTTGCTGCCTCACTAATAGCATTAACACCTTTTTCAGGATGAGCTCCATGCGCTGATTTACCAAAAACTTCAATTTCAAAAACAACTCGACCTCTTCTTCCTAAAGTAATAACATTTTCTCCGCCTATTTGAGTCGCAGAAGCCCCAGGCTCACCTACTAAAATAAAATCAACATCTGAAAACCAATTTCTTTTTTCTTTAACTACTCTCCATGCTCCCTCTGAAATATTTTCCTCATCAACTCCAAGTAGAATTTTTATTTTTCTATTTGGATTTACAGAATGCAACGCAGATAGAAATGCTGCAATTCCACCCTTCATATCGCAGGATCCTAAACCATAAAGCTTATCTCCAATTTCCGTTAATATATGTGGATTAGTTTTCCAATTTCCATAATCGGGAACTGTATCTACATGACCATAAAAAAGCATTGATGATTTTCCTTCTCCTCTTTCAGCTAGAATATTCCACCTATTCTCCGATATGTAATGTCTATTAATTTTAAAATTCAGATTTTTAAGTTTTTTCTCAAGAAATTCTAACACCTCGCTTTCATCAGGAAATACAGACGATACGCTAACTAATTGCTTAATTAAAGTTTCTTGATTAATCTCTAACATTTCCATACCTCCTATGTAACTCAGCTGTATTAATTGCTGTCGGGAAAAGATCATTGTACCTAGTTATTTTCTCGACACCTTTAATTGGAACATGCTGAAATAATACACCATCAGGGCCGTACTCAAAAGCAAATCTTCTACCCTGAAGCCTTGCCGTTTTTAGAACACCAGGTGCATTTCCATTACATTCCCCATACACTAAATCAATTGATCCACCTAAGACCTCCAGTCTCTGTGACCTTTGCGCTAGATCTAAAAGTAATCTTGTCGATACGGCAGTATATAAGCCTTTCCTTGCATGATCTTCTCTTGTAGCAGCCTCCGTAATCTCAACAATACGTAAAGTATCTCCTCCAATTGGAACACTAACCATCTCGGCAATTCCCGCAGAGACAATTTCCCCATCTTTTGATGCTACGGCTACTAAATTTGTTGGTTTAGTCAGTATCTCAACTACCTCATCCCTAGTCCACTCAAACCTCTCATAAAGAGCGCTAACCTGATCCACAGTAACTTTAGGAATATCATTAGTTAATACAGACAAATCATATCCCTGATCTGTAGCTCTACCCAAAATCTCCGAAGGAGGAATCGGCTCACATTGAAATGCATCTTCTACATTTCGCACTAATCTTGGTATTTCTAAAGGCTGTCTTGATTCATGATTTGCACCAAGATAGACCAAGGACGTACTCTCAAATGCCGGCTGAGTTCCGTTTAACGAAAATTGCGCCTCTATTAAACTGTCAATGTATGGATTCTGTTCTCTAGCTGCTGCCAAATACGCCGAGTCTATCACGGCCCTATAGCTTACTCTAGTTATCCCATCTCCTCTAAAGCTTGCTACAGCTCTGTCAATCTCACCCAAGATTACTCCCATATGAAGTGATGACCTAACAACCGCGGGAGTGTAAATTCCTTTTTCTCTTTCAAAGGATGCTCTACCAGGTGGCCATAAAGCTCCCACAGAGCTTGTTAACCCAGTTTGTATATCAGGCACATCTTGTTCGCCTTCTGATCCATAAAATTCTTTACTCATATTTTTCCTTTCTTAATTTTTTTCCACTAAAAAACCCCTTTTCAGGGGTGTTCTTGATTTTTTTAAACCGCAAGAAAACGCCCCTACGAGGAGTTTTTCTTGTTTTTCTTTGATACGTTTACTTCAAACATAAATGGAATTATCTCAAAATTAGCTTAATAAATCAACCCAGACTGAATTTACTTAAAATTCTGTTTGTTTTTTCTTTCATCTCTTCAGTAACTTCAACCTCGACTAACCCTTGATCTGGTTGACCATAATAAATTCTAAATCCCAATGGAGAAACAATTAAAGCTGGCAAAACTGCCAAGTCTTCTTCTCCTTCAATTAAAATTACTTGTCTTTTTTTTGATACAAACGCAGCCTTTATGGTTTTAAATAATTCCGGAGATATTGTTCCAGCATGATTTTTAACCTTGGAAGATTTAATCTCTTCAGTAAAACCTAACTCAGAAAGCTTTTTGAACTTAGTTTCTCTTTTAACCTGAAAATCAACAATTGATAAAAAATGCCCAATATTTTTTTCATTAAAATTTTTTGTAGTAATATCCCCAATCGTTACTATACTTTCAGGATTAATACTTTTGGGAACACTGGATAAAATTTTTCCCAAAGGCTTCTGAAGCATTTTCCTAAGCTCATCTGGAAGTTTTAACACTGAACTTGTCCACATTTTATTCATATAAAGTTCTCCTTCTCTATTTATCTCTCCATTTCTAATTCTTGTGCTGGAAATCATACCCCCATCCTCTGCGCTGTCCATTTCTAAAACTTCGATCGATAACTCAGGAAGACCCTTCTCAACCCTCTCTTCATTAATTCCAATCGCAGTTCTGTTCGTTTGAGGCGTAACTGCAATCGCTCCCGCTTTAAATTTTTTACTTAAAACTGGTCCGTAAATATCATCAATTTCTAAAATCTCAATTTTATTTGGAGCACTAAGTGTTTTTAAATATTCATATACATTTTTTTCTCTAGTTTTAAAGTCCTCGAAATTATCATTTTTAAATTTAGAGACATATGAATCACTTGTTACTCCAATTATCACTTTATCCGCTAATTTAACAACTTGAGATAAAAAACTTTTATGTCCTTTATGAAGTAAATCGAAGGTTCCTCCGCTAGCGATTAAATCGTATTTCATGAGGCTACTTTGAAATTCCCAACTTAACTCGAAGATTTTTCATCATTTCCTCAGTCATTCCTGCGAGATCAAACTCAGGCTGCCATCCCCAGTCTTTTCTTGCCACTGAATCATCAATTGAAGTAGGCCAGGAATCTGCAATCGCTTGCGTATGATTTGGTTCATAGGTTGCGCTAAATTCTGGCATTAGTTTCTGAATCTCTGCGACTAACTCGTCTGGCGAGAATGAAATTCCTGCAAAATTATAACTTGTTCTAATAGTTATCTTTGAAGAATCAGCTTCCATTAATTTTATTGTTCCATTAATCGCGTCATCCATATACATCATCGGAAGATATGTTCCCGGTTTTAGTGGGGAAACATATTTACCTTCTCTAAGCGCTGCATAAAAAATATGAATCGCGTATTCCGTAGTCCCGTCTCCTGGATCTGCCTTCCAACCATTGAGACCTGGGTATCTCAAACTTCTCACATCCACTCCATATTTATTAAAATAGTATTGGCATAAAAGTTCACCAGAAACCTTAGCTACACCATAAATAGTAGATGGCTCTAAAACTGTATGCTGTGGAGTATTTTCGCGAGGAGTCGTAAGACCAAAAGCCGCAATTGAACTTGGCCAGAAAACTTTTACTTTGTGATCCTTAGCTACTTCTAGAACATTTCTTAGGCCATTCAGATTTACTTCCCATGCAAGGGAAGGATTTTTTTCACTTCCAACAGACAATATTCCCGCAAGATGATAAATCGTGTCTATATTGTGATTTTTTACAACATTTTCTAAATTTTCTTTATTCGTAACATCTACATCTTCTAAAACACCATCAAAGTTTTCAGGCTTTTTAGAATGAGCGCCTGCAATCACATTTTCTTTTCCATACTTTTTCTGAAGCGCCTCAACCAACTCTGTTCCAACTAATCCAAAAGCTCCAGTTACTAAAATTTTTCCCATCAAGCCCCCAACTCCTCTCTTACTTTTTTAAAAGCCTCAATCCCCTTATCTAAATCATCCTTAGAATGCGATGCAGATGGGATAACTCTGATTCTGGCTTTCCCTTTGGCAACCATTGGAAAAACAATTGGAGTTGCGAAAACATCATATTCATATAATTTAGCACTGAATTTCTTAGCAACCTCTTCGTCCCCAAGCATAACTGGTGTGATGGGACTTTCTGAATTTCCAGTATCAAATCCTACTTTACTAAATTCTTCTTTTATATATTTTGTATTTTCCCAAAGTTTTTTAACTGGTTCCGGGGATTCAAGTAGAATCTTAATTGCTTCAAGCGCTGCTGCAGAATCAGGAATAGATAAAGCTATCGAAAAAAGTCTCTGTCTAGCTTTAAGTTTGTAAAAATTAATTAGAGTTGAATTACTAGCGATGAAACCTCCAAGACCTGAAAATGCTTTCGATAGACTTCCAACCTCTACATCAATTTGACCCACCAATCCGAAATGATCTACTATTCCTCTGCCTCCATTTCCTAAAACTCCTTCACCATGCGCATCATCCACCATAGTCAGAACATCATACTTCTTGGCAAGCGCTACAATCTCAGGAAGAGGTGCTAGGTCTCCATCCATTGAAAATACACCATCCGTAATAATAAGTATCGTTCTTTCTCCTCCATCTTCTTTTTTACTTAAATCCTTTGCTTCTTTTATCTTTTGCTCAAGATCTGATGTATCCCTATGCTTATAGATGAATTTATTTTTTGCACCAGTTAGTCTTACTGCATCAATTATTGAGGCGTGATTTAATTCATCTGATATAACGACATCTTCTTTGCCAATTATTGTTTGGACTGCTGCGCAATTTGCTAAATATGCGCTTGTAAAAACCAAAGCCCCATCGGTTCCTTTAAATCTTGCAATCGCTTCTTCAAGCTCCAAATGAATCGTATGGGTACCAGCTAAAGTACGATAACCAGTACCTATTCCATATTTTTTAATCGCGTTTATAGATGCTTCTTTTATCCTTTCATTTTCTGTAAATCCAAGATAGTGGCTCGAACAAAGGTTTAATTTTTTTACTCCGTCAATTGTTAAATAGGGGCCTTGACCGGATTCGATAATTCGAGGAGACGTTCCTGCCTTAACGACAGCTTCTAATTGAGAGTAAAAATCACTCATTAAGAAATTAATTAATAGCTTCTATGGTATATACAATTTTTCCAGCGGGAGCTTCTACTTCTACCTTTTCTCCAACTTTTTTACCAATTAAAGCTTTACCAAGTGGAGATTCATGGGAAATTTTACTTTCCTTTGGATCTGCCTCCCATTCACCAACAACTGTAAATGTTTCTTTTCCTGTCTCCGTATTTACTTTCACTGTAGAACCTAATTTTATAGTACTTGAGTGATTATTGCTAATTATTACTACCTGCTTTAAAAGCTCATCCAATTCATCAATTCTTCCATCAATAAAAGAAAGTTCTTCTCGGGCTACAGTGTACTCTGCATTCTCAGAAAGATCTCCCATGTTTCTTGCTTGTGAAACACGATTAAGAACTTCAGGTCTTTTAACTTTAACGAGCTCTTCATGCTCTTTCTTTAATTCCTCTAAGCCTTCTTTTGTTAAGTAAATTTTTTTAGTATCCATAATAAAAATCCCTCCAAAATACCATTGGGGGAAATAAGTTCTGGACGATGATAAATCAATTTAATACCTTTGTCAATGTCCTAGAGTTGTAGACAATAACAATGTTAGTTTTCAACAGTTGGACGTGGATTAAAGCTTGAAAAAACCTCTACGTAACGCTCAATTAGCTTATCCGTGCTCTCAAAACCCGCGTTTTCCAAAACACTGTTTACAGCATTTTCTAATGCTGCATTTAATTCCTCATTTAATCCATTATCAAATGTCCCATCTGCAAATGGTGAGGAAATTGATGTTGATGATTGATCAGCAAATACAAAACTTTCAGTTCCCTCCAGATTACTTGCCAAATTTTTAATTCCCATTGGCTGACCTAAACCTCTTGCTTTAAGCTGCTCTTCATAGATTTTTCTCTGTGTTTCTTCCTCTGCTAAAAATTGAATAAATTTCAATGCTTCTTTTTGATTTTTACTTTGAGACGATACCCCGTCAGCCCAATAACTTGAGATATTTTTCCTGCTATTTACTAAAAGCTGAGGAACAGGATAAATTTTAAATTCTAATCCAGGATTCTGTGCTTTAATATCAAAATAATCCCAATAATATCCAAAATACATAGCAAGTTTCCCTTGAGAAAAAGAACTTAATGATGGATCAAGTGTCGAATTCCATACAGCATTTTCCGTAAGCGCAAATGTAGTATAGAACCTCAGTGCATCAGAAATTTTTTCCGGAAAATCCGGAAAGTTTTCAAACTCAATTCCATTTTGAGCAAATAAAAGAGAAATAATGTCAGGCGCATGATTTATATTATTAAATGTTCCGATTGCAGCACCTGCCACCGTTATTCTTCCCGACTCGTCTCTTTTTGTAAGTTTTTCAGAAACTTCTATAAATTGCTGCCAAGTAGCAGGAGGGGTGGCGCTTGCTTCAGAAAGCAATGAAGTATTTACATACAATGCAAGAGTATCAGTTTCTGTAGGAATTCCGTAAATGGCGCCATTTTTTATTAAATCTTTTTGAGCTACTCCATAAAATCTCTCATTAAACTTATTTCTATCAATCGTCTCCTGAGGAAGTGGAAGGAGTTCGTTTCTCAACATTGGAAACCAAGTATTGTGAAATTTGAAGATATCAGGACCGTTTCCTGTTTTTATTCTCGTGGAAAGCTTTTCTCTATAGTCCTTTGGATCCTGCTTAGAATATTCTATATTTATATTAGTATTTTTGCTTTCAAAGTCTTTTATAATCGGCTCTAATATCTCTGCATCCTCTTTTACTCCCCAATATGTTAAAGTGACATTTTGATCTTTTATATTCGTTCTGGGTAATACCAATGACATAACGACAAATATTATTGTTAAAATTATAAAAAGCAGAAAACCTATTTTTAATAGTTTTTTCGGATGAAATCCTGAAGGTTTTCCTTCATTTTTTATATTGTCGGGATTTACAAATGAAACTTGCGCTCCGGGTTGAGGCATTGTGCTATTCTGAGCAACAGATACTCCATCCTGATAAATCGTTCCTTCTGGCATACATATATAGTATAATATCAGTTGCCTTCACACAATGAATTCTTCCATCAAGAAAATTAAAAAAATCGAAAAAAAACATATCAAAAAAGTGAGTAGAATTACTTTCTGGTTTTCTGCTGGGGCTATAATCGCGCTATTTTTAATTTCAAGCTTTTCCTATATCGGATTTCAACAATATTACAAAAATAAAATTTATCCAGGAGTAAGAATTGATGGGATAGATTTCAGCAATAAAAATGAAAGCGATGTAAAAGAATACTTTAATCAGAAAAACGATGAAGCATCAAATGCTGCTTTTACATTTTCACACGAAGATAAACTAGCTACTGTTTCAGCTCAGGAAATCGAATTTGGATATGACGGGAATCTATTAACAGCTCAGGCTTTGAGCATTGGAAGATCTAAAGATCCAATAACAAACTTAAGTCTAATATTTCAAGCATATACAATGGGCGTTGATCTTTCTTCGTCATATAAATTCTCGGATGAAAAACTTTATAAAAAACTCGACCCACTTATTCAAGAAATTAATGAAAAACCTACAGAAGCAGTATTTAATTTTGAAAATGGGAGAGTTACAGAATTTAAAGCCTCAAGTGATGGACAGGAAGTTAACAAAGAAGAATTAAACAAACAAATTATTTCAAAAGCGAAATTAATTTCAAGCACTCCAATTAAAAATGCAGTTATGATTCAAATTCCTGTAAAAATTCTAAAACCAAATCTTACCACAGACAAGGTTAATGAAATGGGCATAAAAGAACTAATAGGAACTGGGACTTCCACATTTAAAGGATCCATTGAGAATAGAATATATAATTTAAGTCTAGCTGCATCCCGTCTAAACGGAGTATTAATTCCTCCGGGGGAAGTTTTTTCATTTAATAATACTATTGGCGATGTCTCCTCCTTAACAGGGTATAAGCAGGCATATGTCATCCAGAATGGAAGAACAGTTCTGGGTGATGGTGGAGGAGTTTGCCAGGTTTCGACTACTTTTTTCAGAGCACTTCTAAATGCAGGTTTACCAATTACCGAAAGAAATCAACATGCATATAGAGTAAGTTACTATGAGCAAGATTCTCCACCTGGAATTGATGCAGCAATTTATACACCAAATATTGATTTGAAATTTAAAAATGATACTGGACACCATATATTGGTTCAAACCGTAATGGATCCTGCTGAGCAAAGACTAACATTTATGCTTTATGGTACAAGTGATGGAAGAATTTCGGAAATATCTACACCCATAATTCTCTCTCAATCCCCTGCGCCAGAGCCCAAATATGAAGACGATCCAAATCTTCCAAAAGGAACAATTAAACAGGTAGATTTTGCAGCCTCAGGAGCAAGAACTACTTTCACAAGAACAGTTACAAGAAATGGAAAAGTAATAATAAATGACACTTTTAACTCAAACTACAGACCTTGGCAAGCAGTATTTTTAAGAGGAACAAAGGAATAATGGCAGGAAAAATTCTTAATTTTAATAATTTTTCTGAAACAATTAGTACCCTAAAAAAAGAAAAAAAGAAAATTGTTTTAGTAGGAGGATGTTTTGATATCATTCACCCTGGGCATATTTTATTTCTAGAAGCTGCAAAAAAAGAAGGTGACATTTTAATTTTACTTTTAGAAAGCGACGAGAGTATAGAAAAAAGAAAAGGAAAAGGGCGCCCCATTAATTCTCAAAAAAATAGACAGATAGTAGTTTCCTCAATTGGCGATGTTGATTACATTATTCCTCTTATAGGCGTGACAACTGATGAGGAATATGATAGAATAATGATTCAAATTAGGCCTGAAGTTATAGCTATAACAGAAGGCGATTCGCAAACAGAAAAAAGAAAAAAACAGTGCGAGTCAATTGGAGCAGAATTAAAAGTAGTAATTAAACAAATTGATGATAAATCTACTACTGCTTTAATAAACAAAATAAGAGGTTAATATGAATATATTTAGATTTATAAGAGAAAATTTAAGACTTCTAATTGGAGCTGCTGTAGTTCTATTCATAGGACTGCTAATCATAACTTTTGTTATGAGCAAGAAAGCAACTCAAGTTACAGTTAACGATAAAACATTTAATGTAAGAATCGCGAAGACAGAAAAAGAAAGACAAATTGGTCTCTCAAACACTGAAAAACTTTCAGAGAACCAGGGAATGCTCTTCGTTTTCGATAAACCAGATTTTTATTCATTCTGGATGAAAAACATGGATTATCCAATTGATATTGTTTACATAAACGGAGATAAGGTAACAACTGTAATAGAAAATGCAAAACCCGGAACAAGCGAAGCAAATCTTGAGATATATCAACCGGATTCAGCATCTGATAAAGTTCTTGAAATAAACAGCGGACTCGCAAAAAAATATAATATTAAAAAAGGTACTATTATTAAAACTGGCTCCCTCTAAATTATGCTCATCTTAGGCATCGAAACCAGCTGCGATGAAACAAGCGCAGCAATCATAGAAGCATCTAAAAATTCTAAAAAGGTTACTCTTCTTTCTAACGTTATCTCCTCTTCTCTTCCTATGCACTCAGAAACTGGTGGAATAATTCCTGAAACTGCAGCACGTGAACAAGTAAAATATATAATCCCAGTAATTAAGAAAGCACTTTCAGACGCAAATGTAAAACTAAAAGATATTGATAAAATCGCTGTGACTTACGGGCCAGGGTTAATCGGCTCACTTTTAATTGGCGTAGAAACTGCAAAAACAATTTCCTATGCAAATAGGGTCCCATTAATTCCTACAAATCACTTAATCGGTCATATTTATGCAAATTTTATTGACACTAATCAGGAAGATATAGAATTCCCTGCCCTATCTTTAATCGTTTCTGGAGGACACACTGATTTAGTTCTAATTAAAAGACATGGAGAAATCAAATGGCTAGGAGGAACTAGAGATGACGCTGCCGGAGAATGTTTTGATAAATGCGCACGTCTCCTTGGATATCCTTATCCAGGTGGCCCAAAAATTGCTCAACTCGCTAAAAAAGGAGATCCAAAAGCTTTTACTTTTCCAAGACCCATGATAGGAAGTAAAAATTTTGAATTTTCTTTTTCAGGACTTAAAGCAGCTTTCTTAAGGGAAACGCAGTTACATTTTCCAATTCTTAGAACGAGCAATAATCAAGTGGGCTGGGAACAAATCTCAAAAGAAAAAGTGGATGAACAAACTTTATATAATCTTTGTGCATCTCTTGAAAATGCAATTGTTTCTGTTTTGGTAAACAAAACAATGAAAGCTGCTAAAAAATATAAAGTTAAATCTATTCTAGTTGGCGGTGGTGTTGCTGCAAATCAAAAACTTCGCGATGAATTAGAGGCGTCAATCAATAGTAGCGAAGCACAAATTAAACTTTTTATCCCACCAAGAAATCTTTGTACAGATAATGGAGCCATGATTGCTTCTGCTGCTTTCTTTAATAATAAAGAAAAAAATTGGCAAAAAGTAAATGCAGACCCATCTCTTTACTTTTAGTGGTAAAATATCAACTATGTCTCTAGATCTGCTCATTATCTTAGTCACTTTAGCTTCAGGCTTCTTTATCCTATATTATCTCCTTTCAAAAAAGTCACAATCTCCCCAGGGAGACAATAAAGCGCTTGTTGAATGGCTTAAAAGCATGCAGACATCCCTTGACCAAACTAATAAAACCTTGAATCAATCGATGAGAGACACATCTTTGGAGATGACTAAAACCCTTCAGGAAAATAACAAGCAAATCAATGATAGATTAACAAAAGCAGCTGAGGTTATTAGAGATGTTAGTCATGAGGTAGGACAAATGTCAGAAATTGGAAGAAGTATGCGAGAACTTCAGGAATTTTTAAAAAGTCCAAAACTTCGAGGAAATATAGGAGAGGAAGTTTTAAAAGATTTAATAGCGCAAACTTTTCCAAAGAATAGTTTTAATCTCCAGTACCAATTTAGATCAGGGGAAAAAGTTGATGCTGCGATAAAAACAGACGCCGGGATTTTACCAATTGATTCAAAATTTCCTATGGAAAATTTTCAGAAAATGACAAAAGCAGAAAACTCAACTGAGAAAGATTCGTATAAAAAGGAATTTATTAGAGATGTAAAAAAACATATTGATGCAATTTCTAAAAAATATATCTTACCTGAAGAAGGAACAATGGATTTTTGTCTCATGTATATCCCAAGTGAGCCCGTGTACTATGAAATCGCAAATGATGCAAGTCTTTTGGACTATGCCAGAAGAATGAGGGTTTATGCAGTTTCCCCCACTACTCTCTATGCCCATCTTCAAGTAATACTTCTTTCTTTTGAAGGCAAAAAGATTGAATCAAAAAGTCGGGAAGTATTTGCAATGCTTAGAGCGCTTAAAGTAGATTACGAAAAAGTTGATGAAAACTTAGGAACCCTGGGAAGACATATCGGAAATTCTTCAACCCAATTTAATAATGTAGTCTCTTCATTTCAAAGAATCGGAAAAAAACTTGAATCAACCAGGCAATTAGATTTTGAAATTGAGAAAAAACTTATCGATCAGTAGCCAGGGAAATTTTCCTTAAAAATATTTTCTTCTTTAATATTCATCTTTCTTAGAAGATCAAACATATTTGATTCAAAGGATTCAGATCCAATTATAAAATATTTTGCTTTTTTAAAATTTGAAGAATATTTCTTTATAAGATTTTCGCCTATATGCCCTTTTTCAAAATTCTCTTTTTTTTCAATTTCTCTTGTTAAAGTATAAACAATTTTTATATTTTTGCTTCTTGATTCAATTTCTCTAAGCTCATCGTAAAATACGACATCAGAATGTTTTTGGAAAGAAACAATAAGAAGTATTTTTATTTTGGCTTTTTTGTAATCCACTAATTTTAGGATAGAATGAGCAGGAGTCATACCAATTCCACCGGCTAAAAATATCTGCTCCTTAGAACTTTTAATATCGAAGTCAAAATACCCTATTGGACCAAACGCTCTAATTTTTTCCCCAGGAACTAAACTGTCTAATTTTAATTTAAATGAACTTCTTACAATTCTCGTCGTAATGACTAAATATTCCTTTTCCGTTGGACTTGAAGAAATAGTGAAATATCTGGATGTTCCTCTGTCATCGGGTTTTTCGATATCCAAAAAAAATTTTATGTATTGTCCAGGTAAAAAATTAAAATTTAAATTTTTTCTGTCAAAATAAAACGAATAAGTATCCCGTGAAATTTTTTCTTTTTTAATAAAAGTTAATTCAAATTTTTGTGCTTTATTCATCGTAAATTACGTTGATTATAACAATTCTTTATGTTAGAGTTAATAACACTTCAGACTCTTATGGCAGACAAAAAACTCAATAAAGAACAATCAGACGCGATAAAACATGGAAAAGGACCACTACTGATAATTGCTGGGGCAGGCACAGGCAAAACCACTGTAGTAACCGAAAGGATGAGGCATCTTATTACTAATGAAAAAGTATTACCATCCTCTATCCTTGCTTTAACTTTCACTGAAAAAGCCGCATATGAAATGCAGGAGAGAATTGACAAGCTCTTGCCTTATGGATACACAAACCTCTGGATAAATACTTTTCATTCATTCTGTGATCGCATACTTAGGGATGAAGCTCATAACATTGGGCTCGATCCTAACTACAAATTAATTTCAGAATCTGAATCAATTCTTTTAATGCAGAAAAATATTTTTAACTTAGGGTTAAATCTATTTCGTCCATTAGGTAATCCTACTAAATTCCTAGACGGTCTTTTGACGCATTTTTCAAGACTGAAAGATGAAGACATAAGCCCAGACGATTATCTAAAATGGGCTAAAAATATTAAGGACATAGATGAAAAGAATCAGTATATAGAATTAGCAAATGCATATAAAAATTTTGAAGATCTAAAAGTTAAAAATTCTCTGATGGATTTTTCAGACCTCATATCAAATTCACTTAAATTATTTAGGGAGAGAAAAAATGTTTTGAAGAGATACCAAAATCAATTTAAATTTATTATGGTTGACGAATTTCAAGATACGAATTTCGCACAAAACGAATTAGCTATTCTTCTTTCAGGAGATGATAAAAATATTACAGTTGTAGCCGATGATGACCAATCAATTTATAGATTTAGAGGTGCTGCCGTATCTAATGTATTACAATTTAAAAAAAGCTTTCCAGATGCGCAAATCATCACCCTAATAAAAAACTATAGATCCACTCAAACAATACTCGATGCAAGTTATGGATTAATTCAGAAAAATAACCCAAATAGATTAGAGATCGTTGAAAGTATTAATAAAAAACTAATTGCGCAATCCAACGCAAAAGATCAAAAAATTGAATTTATTTATGAACAAAGATCTGAAGATGAAGCCGATGAGATTGCAAAAAAAATAATTGAACTCACTAAAAAGTATGAGTATCGAGATATTGCAATTTTAGTGAGGGCAAATAATCATTCCCAGCTAATCACAGCTGCACTAGCAAGACATAAAATTCCATACCAGTTTCTGGGGCCCGGATATCTTTTCCAACAAGAAGAAATTAAAGATTTAATAGCCTATTTGATTTTCCTAACAAATCTCTCTGATTCAATTTCTCTATTCAGAGTTTTATCAATGGATATTTTTAAAATTCCATATGTAGAGCTTAATTATTTATTAAATTATGCAAAGAAAAAAAACTTAACTTTATTTGAATCGCTCGAAGTTCTTGACCAAAGTTTTTTGAAAGACGACACAAAAGAAAAATTAACTAATTTCAGAAGTATGGCAATTAGACATCTTGAAAAAAGTAAAAAAGAGCAAGCTGGACAAATTTTATATGACTTCTTGATCGATTCAGGAATGTATCAAACGCTTAACGAAACAAGTTCCGTAAAAGACGAAAGAAAAGTTCAGAATATTGCAAAATTTTTTGATAGAGTTAAAAATTTCGAAACAGAGAGAGCGGATGCAAATATATTTACCCTAACGGAATGGCTGAACTTAATGCTTCAAATTGGCGATAGTCCAACTGCAGCAGACATAGATATCAGAGACAGAAATGCAGTAAATATTTTAACGGTTCATTCATCTAAAGGACTGGAATTTGACGTAGTATTTTTAGTAAATCTAGTGAATGACAGATTCCCTTCTCGTGAAAGATCGGAAAAAATTCCTCTCCCGATAGAACTCATAAAAGAAAAGATTACAACAGATACTGATTTTCATCTTGAAGAAGAAAGAAGACTTTTTTATGTGGGGATGACCAGAGCTCGAGAAAAATTATTTTTTACTGCAGCGGATTTCTATGGAACTGGTAAAAGAGCTAAGAAAATTTCTCCCTTCGTTTTTGAAGCATTACCAGAAATTGAAAAAAACGGAGAAGCCAAGAAAAGCGTTAAACAGTTATCACTAACTGAAGTTCTTTCCTCTTATGAGGACAAAGAAGAAATAGTAGAACCAAAAAATGATTTTAAAGTTAGCTACATAACTTTTTCTAATCTTCAGATGTTTGATATTTGCCCGCTCCATTATAAAGCCAGAGTTATATTCAATATCCCAACTCCACCAACCGCAGCACAAAGTTATGGAATTACAATTCATAAAACTTTACAGAATTTTTATAAGATTGTTCAGGAAACGAACAAATTCCCTAAAGAAGAAATTTTAGAAAAAATTCTAAATGAGGAATGGGAAAGCGACGGATATGTTAATAAAAAGCATGAAGAAGAAAGACTCGACATGGCAAAAAATAGTCTAAGCGAATTTTACAAATCAGAATTAAAAAATTTTACTATTCCATTAAGACTTGAGTATCCCTTTAACTTTACCCTGGAAAATGGAATAAAGGTTTTTGGAAAGATAGACAGAATCGATCCAAAGGGAAAAGGAATAGAAATTATTGATTATAAAACCGGAGAAGATAATCCAAAAGCTTCTGAGGCACATAAGCTCCAGTTAGCAATATATGCACTTGCTGCAAATAGAATTAAAGATGATGTTTTAAATAAAAATGCTGACGATATAACGCTTACGCTTCATTTTCTTGATGGCAATACAAAGAAATCTATGAAGTTTAACTCCGAAGATCTGGAAAAACTTGAAGATGACTTATTAGAGAAAATTAAAGAAATAGAACAAAGTGAATTTAAATGCTCTAAAAGTGTGCTTTGTGTAAACTGCGAATACAAAATGCTTTGTAATACCGTGGTCTAGCTGCTATAATAACCAAATGTTCATAAAAACTACTAACAAATTTTTATTTGGCCTCTCTTTTGGGGAGGTTGGTAGTTTTAGTGGTTAAATAAATCTTTAAGTCACAAAAATGAGAGCAACCTCCTACGGGAGGTTTTTTTGTGGCCTAAATCAAGTAAAACTTGAAGAAAGGAGGTGATTATTATGTCACCCGAAATAAGAATTGATGGACAATTGATTGCAGACACACCAGACGAAACTGGTTGGCACAAAGCTATAAATGGCGGAGATATTTATATCGATGTCGATGGTATTGGTGCTGATAATCTTCTGCAAAACCTAACAGTCATTTCACCTTTGATCGCTGGTCGACCAGGAAGTAGTACTGAAAGAGGAGAAAGAATTGTACAACTAAGTCCTTCTGGTAGAGGTTCTCAGGAACTTCCTAGAGGAAGAATGCTGAAAGTGGTTCTAAAAGAACGTCCAATAAGAGAATCTACCCAACATGTCTCTGGGATAAGAAAAGGTAGAACGAATATTGTTTGGAGAAATCCGCACTGGACAAGACCAAATGCAAGAAGATAATTTAGAAGAATTTATCTAGCGGTTGATGCTCTCTCAACCGCATTCCCTTGAATTACTATAAGCTTATATGCTATAATACTTTTGCCGGGAAGAAGATCTGCTAGTCCGATACATTAGGACAGGAAAGTCCAGACAGATCTTAAAACGGGGATGGAGCATAAGCTCCGGCTAGTAATAGCTGGTGATCAAATTCTTACCCTATTAAACGGAATTTGATACAGGTTTTGAATTGACAAGACTTGAGAGCAACAGAGACGAATAGGGGTGAAACGGGCAATCCTACCTGCTGCAACCTATGACCGATGCGATTGAGCTTTTTTAAGGCGAGCATCAAAAGTAGGGCATCCTGATAACATCAGGACAGGTGACTAAACATCACAATGAGAAAGATTGCAGATTAAAACAGAATCTGGCTTACTACCTTCCCGGCATTAATTACTTTACAGCTTTCTTTAGAGTTTTCCCAGGAGTAAAACCAGGCGCACGACGTGCAGGAAGCGTAATTTTTTCTCCGGTTTTTGGATTTCTACCAGGTCTCTCAGATCTATTTCTTATACTAAATGTGCCGAAACCTGTGATTACCACTTTCTCTCCTCTTTTTAAGGAATCTCTAATTCCATTTAACATAGCAGTTACAGAATCTGAAGCAGCTTTATTTGTAAGATTTGCTTTTTTAGCAACTACTACTATTAAGTCTTTTTTAGTCAAAGATAATCACCTACCTCTCATGCCAGTATTTAAACAAAACAATGATTAGACTAACAATACAGTCTTTTCGAAGATGCTGTCAAGAGGGATGAAATTTACTCATTTCCGGAGACTGCGCGGAATTCACGAATTGCTGTAACTTTTACTTCCCCAGGAATTGCGAG
>CAYORA010000002.1:2517-8333 GCA_964406285.1 uncultured Gammaproteobacteria bacterium | reverse complement strand
GGAATATCTTCATGGTGCTGAGCGACACAATCAATGATTGGCTGAGGAATTCCATGCTTCTTAAGTAAATCCACCCCGAGCTTTACGTGACTTCCTTCTCCGGGAACAACTTTTCCAATGTCATGAAGCATACAAGCGATACGCACGATATTTACATCTGCACCAACTTCCTCAGCTATATGAGTTCCAATCTTTGCAGTCTCGAGCAAATGTAGGGTTAAGTTCTGGCCATATGAAGTTCTGAATTTTGCTCTTCCCAATACTCCAATTAGCTCAGCTGGAAGATTAAATACTCCAACTTCATGAGAAAGCTTTTCTCCTTCTTCAAACATTACTTTTTCAACTTCTTTTTTTGTCTCCTCTACGATCTCTTCTATTCTAAAAGGCTGAACTCTAGTGTCCTTTATAAGCTTCTCAAGTGACCTGCGAGCAATCTCGCGCCTTACTTGATCAAATGATGACAAGCGAATTACACCTTCTTCATCTAGATCGACATCAACTCCAGTAGCTTGCTCAAAAGCGCGAATATTTCTTCCTTCTTTTCCTATTATTCTTCCTTTTATTTCTTCATCAGGAATTCTAACAATACTTACTGTGTATTCAGGAATGTAGCTAACTGCACCATGGCGCATAGATTCAACTACTATTTCTTGCGCTTTTTTATCTGCGGTTCGCTTTGCTTCTTCTTCTCGCTCTTTAATTATTTTTGCTAAAGTCTGAGCCTCTTTTTCTTCAATTTGCGTGAGCAATTCTTTCTTAGCTTCTTCTGCAGTTAAACTAGAAACTTTCTGGAGTTTATCTATATACTCATCCTTCTTTTTTTGAAGTTCTTTTTTTTCTCGGTCCAAATCCTCTCGATCATTTTCGAGTTTTTCCTGTCTCTCAATAAGTTTTTTTTCTAAAGCTAATAAATCCTGATCTGCCATATAATTACACGAAGAAATTCGGAAGTTAATCCCGCTTATGCTGCTATCAAATTGAGGTATAAATTAGTTTTCATAATCCTCTTTGACAATTTCTTCTTGTCTATAGCGTATTATATTACTATTCTTACTAAAAATCAAAACAATAGCCTCGCAAAGCCTGGATTTTAAACTATAAATCTTGGGTGGCTAGGAAAAAATCTTCTTCACAATATCGTAATTAAATCCACGGCGAAGTAAAAAGTTCATAACTTTTTCCTGTCTTTTTTTTGGATCTAAATTTCTATAAAAATCTAATTTTTTTGCGGCTAGTTTTTTAGCATTTACTAAATCTAAATCTTTAGAATCAAATCCCGACAAAACTTCTTCAATAATCTGTTTATTAATTCCTTTCTGATTCAATTCATATTCAACTACCCTAATAGGTTTTCGTTTAAATTTGCTCCTTTGCTCAAACCAAAACTTCGCGAACTCTGAATCGTTTATAAACTTATATTCCTTAAGCTTTTTCAAAATCTCCTCAACCATTTCAGAAGTTAAGCTTTCAGCTTTTTTCTGTTTTTCTTTTAAATAATCCACTACTTCTTTTTCTGATCGAGGACGATACGAAAGATATCTTAGAGTTAAATTATAGTAGCGGGCAAAAACAGTAGATTTATCCATTCAAAGATTCTTCACCATCAGAATCTTCATCATCTTCTACGCCGACTTCAACAGGAGTTCCATCAGATTTATTTTTCTTCAAAATCTCCCCAGTTATTTTATTTGATAAATTTAAATTTTCCTTAAGATATTCTTTTGCCGCTTCTTTTCCCTGGCCAAGCATCTCTTCACCATATCTATAAAATGCGCCTGATTTTGAGATAATTCCAAGCTCTACTCCTACATCAATCAATGCTCCGGATTTACTAACTCCGTCTTGCATAACATCATATTCGGCAATTCTAAATGGGGAAGATACTTTATTCTTCACTATTTTTACCCTATGACGCGAGCCAATTACCCTATCTCCATCTTTTAATGTTTCTATCTTGCGTGAATCAAGACGCACTGAAGCATAGAATTTAAGCGCAAGACCTCCGGTAGTTGTCTCTGGATTTCCAAACATTACTCCAATTTTTTGTCTGAGCTGATTCGTAAATACAACTACAGTTTTGGATTTAGAAATTGCTCCAGTTAATTTTCTTAAAGCTTGAGACATAAGTCTAGCATGAAGCCCCATCATCGCATCTCCCATTTCCCCCTCTATCTCTGCGCGTGGCACAAGCGCAGCAACTGAATCAATTACCAGAACGTCAATTCCACCTGACCTAATCAAACTTTCTGCAATCTCAAGAGCCTGCTCTCCAGTGTCGGGCTGTGAGATTAATAGTTCATCAAGTTTTACTCCAATCGTTTGTGCCCAAATAGGATCCAGCGCATGCTCTGCATCTACAAACGCTGCAACTCCTCCGGCCTTTTGCGCTTCAGCAATTAAAGAAAGAGCGAGAGTAGTTTTTCCTGAAGCTTCCGGTCCGTAAATCTCTATAATTCTACCCCTTGGAAGACCACCTACACCAAGCGCTATATCAACAGGTAGTATACCTGTCGGAATAACTTGTATATCAAGCTTCTGGGATGCTTCTCCCATGCGCATAATTGATCCTCTTCCATACTGCTTTTCAATTTGCTCCATTGCGAGTCGTACTGCATCTAATTTTGCGGATTGTTCTACTTGCTGTCCTGAGGGTACTGAATTCTTTGCGGTCCTTGCCATGTCAAGATAATAGTCTACATTTCAGAAAATTTCAAGAACTGATTTTGTAAGAGTTCAGCTTAACTGTGATAAAATAAAACTTATTCTCGTCCAAGTTTAAGATAACGCAAAATCGATGCACGAGGAGTTGCGATTTTGCGAATCAATACAGGGAAAATCGTCGGGAAAAAAACGTTAGGTTTTGTCCCGTATCCGGGGTGTAGTTTAGTGGTAGAATGCGCGGCTGGGGGCCGTGTGGTCCAAGTTCGATTCTCGGCACCCCGACATTGTTCTTTAGCCTCAAGTCAAGTATAATTAACTCCCATGAATGATCTTTCTGAAAAAAAGGAAGAAGCCATAAAAAATTTTCCAATATTAGGGGGGATTTCTGACGATAATTTTCCCAAACATATTTTTATAATCCCAGATGGAAATAGAAGGTATGCTAAAAATAACAATAGACCCGCTTTTTGGGGACATGAAAAAGGATTTAAAGTAGCCATTAACTTGCTTAGATTTTTTAGACCATTCCCCATAAAAACAGTTACACTTTGGGGATTTTCTTCTGATAACTGGAAACGAGATGCAAATGAAATAAAAAACCTAATGAAGATATTTGGTTTTATCATCGATAACTATTTAGATGAAATAAAAGAATACAACTCGCGATTTGTTCATTTAGGAAGACGCGATAGACTACCAAAAAGTTTACTCAGTAAAATTGAAAAAGCCGAAGAAGAAACGAAAAATAATACTGGGCAAATTGTTTGCCTAGCGCTAGATTTCGGCGGAGAAGATTCAAATGTTAGAGCTGCAATAAGGGCGAGAGAAACAAATTTTAATATTGATGAAGAATCCATTTGGAAATTAAGAGATACCGAAGGTTTAATTAGATCTGCAGATTTAATTTTTAGAACTAGTGAGAGAAGAACTTCTGATGTAGGATTTCTAAATGGAAAACATTCTGTATTATTTTTTAAAGAAGGTAAATTATTTCCAGAAGTTACAGAAGAGGATTTAGTAGAAGCAATTTATTATTATTCACAAACTAAAAGAAACGAGGGAAAATAATGTTAGATTATTATAAAGAAAAACAATTTATAGCTAAAGTTGATAAGGACGGAAACGTCCTAGGGGAAATAGAAAAATGGGAAGCGCATAAAAAAGGAGTCCTCCACAAAGCTTTAACTGTAACATTAATTTTTAATGGAAAATTTATGGTGCAACATAGAAAACATCCGGCTTTTGATAAAACTTATGATGTAACCTCATCATCACACCAACTTTTTATAAATGGAAAACTACAAACTACAGAAGAAGCGACAATAAATTGTCTTGAAAGAGAATGGGGATTAAGTAAAAAATATTTAAAGAATTTAAAAAATCATGGAGCAATTTACTACAAATCCAAAGACCCAAAAAGTGAATTCACAGAGCATGAAGTTTGCGATGTTATAACTGTAGAAATTGATAGCAAACCTGAACCAAATCTGGATTTCGCGTACGACGCACTACTTGTTAGCAAACAAGAATTTACAAATAA
Organism: uncultured Gammaproteobacteria bacterium; assembly: GCA_964406285.1. GTDB lineage: Bacteria > Patescibacteriota > Microgenomatia > Levybacterales > UBA12049 > 2-01-FULL-39-10-A. The sequence continues at coordinate 4,132 of CAYORA010000002.1, read as the reverse complement.
GAATTCTAGAATATATAAAAATCTTGCTCCCTGGGTAAAAATAATGATCGAGGAAAATAAAATTTAACGTTTTGGAGACTGTTTAGCTCTTCTTGCTTTTCCACCAGTTCCAACTTTTCTTCTCTCTCTAACTCTCTGATCACGAGTAAGAAGTCCTTCTTTTCTTAACGCAGGCTTTACAGATTCATCCATCGCTGCAAGTGCTCGAGAGACTCCTAAAACAAACGCTCCTAATTGTGAAGCTGTTCCTCCGCCTGCAACTCTTGCAGTTATCGCATATTTATTTAATGCATCAGCTGTTTTTAAAGGCTGTTCATAAATTGATTTTGAAACTGCTCCTCCAAAATATTCAGAAATATTTCTTCCATTGACTACTAAGTCACCTTTTTTAACTTCGTATTCTTCAAATTTTAAAGCATCTGGAACTTTAGAATAAACTCTAACGCGTGCAACAGCTGCTCTTCTTCTACCTACTGCAAACATGAAGTCTTTATATTTCTTTGTTCCGCCAACTGTTGTCTTTAATTCTTCTGCCATATTAGTTAGATGCTCCTTTGAATTTATCATTATACTCGTGCTCATCAGTTTCGTAAACCTTCAATCTTCCTAACATTTGATCTCTTAATCTATTTTGTGGGAGCATTCCTTTTACTGCATGAATAATTATGTCTTGTGATTTTCGCGCTCTTAAATCTCCTAAAACTTCTTCTTTAAATCCTCCAGGGAAACCGGAGTGACGTCTATATAATTTTTTACTTTCTTTATTTCCTGTTACTTTAACTTTTTTAGAATTAACTACTACTACAAAATCTCCACAATCTAAATTCTTAACGAAATATGGTTTTCCTTTTCCCATTAGAAGACCTGCAACAACAGTCGCTGTTCTACCTAAATTTTTCCCATCTAAATCAATTAGATGCCATTCTCTTTTTATCTCTGATGCTTTTGTCGCTTTCATTATTTACTCTCCTTTTTTGCAGCTTTTTTAGCTGGTTTCTTAACTGCTGGTTTTTTAACTTCTTTTTTTGGTGCTGCTATTTTCTTGGTTTCCTTTTTTTCAGGTTTTGGAGTCACAACAACTTCCTCTCTCTCAACCCATTCCATTATAGCCATTGAAGCGTTGTCTGAAAACCTTCTACCTGTTTTTATAATTCTTGTATATCCTCCAGCTCTATTTTTGAATCTAGGTCCTACTTCATTTATCATTTTATCGATTTCGTGATCCTTTAGTATTCCCTTAAGAAGTCTTCTTGCAGTTGCTTCATCTTTCTTAGCTTTTGTTACAATTTTTTCTACATCAGCTTTAATCGATTTAGCTTTTTCTTCAGTGGTAGTAATTTTTCCGTGTAAAATCATAGAAGATATAAGACCGTTAAATAATGCCTTTCTTTCATTCTTATCTCTTTTAAATTGTCGTCCAAAAACTTGTTTTCTCATTTATATACAATAAATGGCACAGAGTGTGCCATTGTAGGTAAAGTAAAAATTGCTTTTAGGCAGATAGCTCTATTCCCTTTTCCCTTAACTTTTCTTCGATTATAGAAATAGACTTTCCTCCCATGTTTCTCATAGAGATGAGGTCTTTTCTTGGCGCTTCAACTAATTGGCCAATTGT
>CAYORA010000002.1:0-2417 GCA_964406285.1 uncultured Gammaproteobacteria bacterium | reverse complement strand
TGTCTTCCAACACGAGTTGCACTAACAGAGAAATTTACTCTTTTTACTGGAGTGTAAATTGCATCAGTTGGGATTACTCCTAATGATGAGCTTCTTCTTTCTTCAGAAAGAGAATATCCATATCCTCTTTCAATTGTCATTTCGAGCTCTAGTTTTGCTTTTTTATCTGCTAATGTTCCAATATAATGGTCTGGATTAGCTAATTCAACGTCTTCTGATAATTCTAAGTCTTTTGCTGTGATTTCCATTGGGCCTTTAACAGAAAGCCTAACCACACTTTGATCTTTTGAATTTAAGAGCTTGAAGTTTAGACCTTTAACGTTTAACAATAGGTCTACGATATTTTCTTTAAGCCCTGGGATTGTGGAAAATCTGTGTTTTGCTCCATTAATCTTTACTGATGTTACTGCTACTCCAGGAATAGAGATAAGAAGAACTCTTCTTAATGCAGTTCCGAGAGTGTGACCATAGCCCGGCTCAAGAGGTTCAATTACGAACTCTCCGTAGTCGTTTGTAAGCTTTTCTTCTATAACTTTGAAATTAGGTTCTATCATAAAGATTTATTCTACCATTATCTTGAATAATATTCAATAATCAATTGGGTATTAAAAGGGACCTCTAGATCTTCTTTTTTTGGCATTCTTAAGAGTTTTCCCACGCTTCCTTTACGCTCAACATATGGAACAAACTCTTTCTTTTCTTCCATAGCCTGTAATATTAAAGGATTTGTCTGAGATTTTGCTACAACCGTTACCACATCATCTGCTTTAAGTTGATAGGAAGGTATATTTATCTTTTTATCGTTTACTAAAACGTGTCCATGGGAAACTAATTGTCTTGCTCCTGCACGAGATCTTGAAAATCCTAGTCTGTAAACCACATTATCAAGTCTTGTTTCAAGAAGTGCTACTAAAAGCTCTCCCGTTTCTTCTTTTTGAGCTTCAGCAAATTTAAACATTTTCTTGAACTGCTTTTCCATAATTCCATATGTTACTTTTGCCTTTTGCTTCTCTCTTAATTGTGCTCCATACTCGGAAGCTCTTTTCTTTCTTTTTCTTGCATGCTGTCCAGGTGGAATATTAAGTCTTCTTGCTAAAGAATTAGAAGTCTTATCTAAAAGATTTACTCCTTCTCGTCTCGCTAATTTATGTTTTGGTCCTGTATATCTTGCCATAAAATTTAAATTCTTCTTTTCTTACTTGCCCTTGGTCCATTGTGTGGAATTGGCGTTATATCTGCGATTTGAAGAATTGAAAGACCTGCGCTTTTAATTGCTCTAAGAGCTGAGTCTCTTCCTGCACCTGGACCTTTTACATAAACCTCTACTGATTTCATTCCTCCAGCTACAGCTTTCTTAGCTACAGCTTCTACTGCAGTGGTAGCAGCAAACGGAGTTGATTTTCTTGTTCCCTTAAATCCAGACGCTCCTGCTGAAGACCATCCAACAGTGTCACCCTTGTTATTCGTGAAAGTCACTAGGGTGTTGTTAAATGTTGCGCTAATATAGACCTTACCATTTTCAGTAATTCTATTAACTTTTTTCGTGGTTTTTGTTTTTTTAACTTCTGTTTTTGCCATAATTATTTAGTATCAAGTCCCATTTTAGTGGCTACTTCTTTCTTAATAGCTCCAATTGTAACTCTCTTTCCTCTCTTTGTTCTGGCGTTTGATCTTGTTCTTTGACCTCTAGCTGGAAGATTTCTAGCATGTCTCATTCCTCTATAAGCGCCAATATCTTTAAGCCTTCTGATATTTGCGTTTACTTCAGTTCTAAGATCTCCTTCGATCTTATAACTTTCTAGCGCCTGCTGGATTCTTTTTTGCTCTTCTTCTGTTAATGTGTTTACTCTTTTTGCTCCCTCTACCTTAGCTTTTTCAAGAATTTCATAAACATTACTTCTTCCTATTCCGTAAATATAGCCTAGGGCAATTTCAACTTTCTTTTCATCTGGTATGTTTATTCCTGAGATTCTCATAAATTAGCCTTGTCTTTGCTTATGTCTTGGATTATCACAAATAATCCTAACAACTCCACGTCTTTTAATTACTTTACATTTTGAACATCTTGGTCCAACACTCGCTTGTACTTTCATTTTATTTTAACCTAAAGGTTATCCTTCCTTTTAGCTCATCATATGGCGTCATTTCGACTCTAACTTTGTCGCCTGGAAGGATTTTTATAAAATGCATTCTCATTTTTCCTGAGAGATGGCAAATGATTATTCTGCCATCTGGAAGCTCCACTCTAAATAAAGTGTTAGGCAGAGATTCCAATACTTTTCCTTCTATTTCAAATGACCCCTGATGTGCCATAAAAAAAATTCAAAACTAAACCTCATTGAACCTGAGGTTACAATTTTGAGATTTTGTTTTGATATTATATCAAACAAGCCTATAAAGAGCAACCTGCAGCCTCA
>CAYORA010000001.1:82726-88299 GCA_964406285.1 uncultured Gammaproteobacteria bacterium | reverse complement strand
TCTGTATCGTTGGGGTTTGATTTTAGTTCATTTAGTGAATTTTCTTTGGCTTTTTCCCATGCATTATTTTCATCTACGTCTTCACCAATGATTTGTCTGGCAATATCTTCTTTGTCGGTTGGTACAAGTACTAAGTATTCATAGTTAAATTTCTTCCAGATATTATTGTATTCATGATAAGTGTATTCCAAATCTTTTCCTTGCAGTGAATCATCTTGAATAAAAATGCCGCGAGTTTCATCATAGCCCTTAATAATTCTGTAATGCCCAATGTCGTCATTTGCCTTAAGCCATGTCCTTGTGATTACGGGAATATCGTTTGCGATAAACTGCTTAACTAGTTCATCATTTCCCATCGGCCTAAGATATGGGATAAAGCCGTATTCCCTGGCTTTATTTGCAACTTCCTCAAGTGTTACAGATTTATCATCATTGTCCCCAAAAGGTATCTGATAAGGACGAAGCGCTTGTCCTAAAATTTCCTGACTAGCATTTATTCCATAAAATCTAAGAGCCATAGATAGGGCTGCTGGGCCGCAATTATTGAAGCTTTGAAAAATATGATAACCACCGTTTGTAAGAATTTTTGAATTTGGAATTGGAGATATGCTTGGGGTAGGGGAGGCAGATGGCGTTTGGTTTATAGCGAATGGCGTATAGTTAGAATCGATTAGTTTTGTTTGTTTGTCTTTGAATAATGCTAAAACTCCAATTACAAGAATTAAAACGGCTATCACTAAAAAGCCAGCATAATATTTCCTGTTTGAAGAAGGCTTTTCAGTTTGTTCAATGTTTTGGCTTGCTCCAAGTTCGTCGAATAGGTTAGAATCGTTCATATGAAAAATAAATTAGTAATTTTTTCTATTCTTATTATATCTTTTATTCCTTTATCTGGTTTATTAATAAATTCAAATAAAGATGTAAAAGGGGAACAAATAGATACTCCTAAAACCTCATACTGGTTTATGCTTCACAGAAAATCTGGTGAAGAATTATTATATTTGGGAGTTCCAGGAGAAGTTGATGATAGCAAAATCGTGCGTCGCTTTCAAGTTAAAACAGGTGCATCATGGAGTCCTACTCCATTACCAAAGCTTGTAGGGCGGGAATATTGGAAAATAATTAAGAAAGAATCTTCAGCTGATAACCCAGAGACAGCGCCGTATTTCTTACAGCTTGATGTTCCAACCTCTGATGAATGGCCTTATGGGCCAACACCATACACAGAATGCAAAGATATTTATACAGAGGAGAATATTCAATGTGATTGGGTAATGCCAGGATATTTTGGCCTTCATGGGACTGGAGGAAATCCATCTAAATTATTAGCCGAAGATTATGGAAGTTCAGGATGCATCAGGCACAAAGATGAAGATATTACATATCTTTATAATTTACTTGATCCCGCGAGTGAAGAAATTAGATATTACATTACCGAGACATAAAAATCTTTGGTATAATTTTAACTCATGGAAAATAAAGTGCCGCCTCAAGTCTCAAATGTTCCAAGTTTGACACCAGCCGAAAAGAGAAAGAAAATAGTTCTTCTTTTAGTAGCTTTAATAGGATTTAATGCTTTTGTTTTTGGAGGACTTTATTTTGTTCTTTCAAAAGGAGATTCAGCATCTAAGATCTCAAATATAGCTTCTTCGGTTAATCCGACGCCAACTCCATATCCTTTTTCAGAAATGACAATTCCTTCGCTTCGTGCAAGAAAGTATAAAAGTAATTTAAATGAACGCGAACAAATTTCTTCAAATTCAAATTACACAAGTTTCCTAACTTCTTATGATTCAGATGGGTTTAGGGTAAATGGACTTCTTACCGTGCCAGCTGGTAAAGAACCTGCAGGAGGGTGGCCAGCAATAGTTTTTGTCCATGGTTATATTCCGCCTTCTACATACACGACAACAGGGAATTATAGCGCCTATGTAGATTATTTAGCGAGAAATGGATTCGTGGTTTTTAAAATTGACTTAAGAGGGCATGGGGAAAGTGAAGGGGAAGCGGGTGGAGGATATTACGGCTCTGATTATATAGTTGATACTTTAAATGCTAGAGCAGCGCTTCAAGCTTCAAATTTTGTAAACCCCGGGAAAGTTGGGCTTTGGGGACATTCAATGGCCGGAAATGTAATAACGCGTGCTTTGGCAGCTCAACCTGATATTCCTGCGATTGCGATTTGGGGTGGAGCAGTCTATACGTATTCAGATATGCAAAAATATGGCATTGATGATAATAGTTATCGACCTCCTTCTGACCAGAATATAAATAGAAATAGACGCCAACGCTTGAGTGATATGTATGGACAATTTGATCCAAATCATCCTTTTTGGAAACAGGTTCCATTTACAAATTATTTAGATGAGATTAAGGGCGCAATTTCTATAAATCATGCAGTGGATGATCCTGTTGTAAATATTGGATATAGTAGAGATTTGAATGAAATATTAAGTAAAACTTCTATCCCTCATGAATTAAACGAATATTCCAGTGGAGGTCATAATTTTACCGGCAGTTCTTTTACAGAGGCTATGAATAAAACAATTGAGTTTTACAATAAATATCTTTAAATTAATTTGTTATAATTCAACTGATTTTAGGAACATAAATTCTATCTAGGTTATAGATTGGAGGTGAGTAAATGGAAGAAGAAACACAAAAAACTGGAGTGAACAAAAACATGATTATGGTTGGAATTGCGGTGGTAATTATTATCGCAGCAGTCGCAATTGGTGGTTTTGTTCTATCCAAAAATAAAGAGCAAGCAGTGGTAGAAACTCCTCAACAAGATACAACAGGAGCTATGCAGGAAACTAGCGAACAAGGGGCAGTAACCGGCAACTATAAAGATGGAACTTACGAAGCTGTAGGAGAATATTCATATCACTCAGGAACAGAATCAATAGATGTTACTGTTACGCTTAAAGGTGGAGTAATTGAGGATGTGGATGTGGTTGCGCAAGCGAAAGCACCAATCTCTAAGGAGAAACAAGAAGATTTCATCGCTAACTATAAAGAACAAGTTGTTGGAAAAAATATCGATGAAGTAAAACTTGGAAAAATTTCTGGTTCAAGCTTAACTCCAATTGGATTTAATGCTGCAATAGAGGAGATTAAGGCGCAAGCTCAAGCTAGTTCTTAATTATGAATTCTTTTCAGCTGGCATTTGAAGCAATCGGAACCCACTGGGTAATCGATTGTTTTAGTGCGCCAATATCCCAGGAAGAAACTCTCTCAGTAATCTCTAAAAGAATTGAGGAGTTTGATAAAACTTATTCCAGATTTCGCAAAGATTCTTTAGTATGGAAAATTTCAGAGAAAAAAGGTGAGTATACATTTCCGCCAGACGCTAAAGATTTATTTTCTCTTTATAACAAACTTGAGCTGATAACAAATGGGGCATTCACTCTTCTAATTGGAAAAACACTTGACGAAGCTGGATATGATTCAGATTATAGTTTGAAGTCTAAAATAATAACAAAACTTCCAAAATCCTCTGAAATTTACTCATTCGATTATCCTAATTTATTAGTCAGAAAACCATTTATTTTAGATTTTGGGGGTTTGGGGAAAGGGTATCTGATTGATATTATTGCAAATCTTTTATTGGAAAATGGAATAAATATTTTTACTATTGATGGAGGAGGTGATATTTATTATAAAAATGATGAAAAATCACTGTCTGTTGGACTTGAACATCCTGGGAATTTTAAACAAGTCATTGGAATTGCAAAAATTAAAAATCAATCAATTGCTGCATCCGCAGGAAACAGAAGAGCATGGGATAGATTTCATCATATTATTAATGCCAATTCATTAAAATCTCCGGATAAAATTCTAGCGACGTGGGTTATTGCTGATGATGCAGTTACGGCGGATGGAATCGCTACATGTTTGTTTTTTGTTTCTTCAGAAAAACTCTTAAAATATTTTGATTTTGAATATTTAATATTAAATCCCGATTACACTTTTAAGAAATCTAAGAATTTTCCAGCAGAGCTTTTTATTAAAAAAGAAAATTTAGTACAATAATAAGGTGAGAGCAATCGATAACTTTCTAAATAGTTTTACAACCTATCGTGTTGTTTTGTACGGACTAATTTTTCTTGCGTGTATATCCATTTTCTTTTCAGGAATTGGAATAGTTCCATTTCCGACATTAAATTTAATTTCCAGTTTGATTTTAATTCTCTTTTCGTGTTTTATTTCAAATTTTATATTTGCAAAGATTTTTAAGGTCCACGTAAATATTGAATCCTTCGCTATTACAGGTTTAATTCTTTTTTTAATTCTTACACCATACGAATTAGGAAGATCTCCCTTAAATTACATATTATTCTCCACAATTGCGATGGGATCAAAATATATTTTAGCGTTTAATAAAAAACACATTTTTAATCCTGCAGCATTTTCATTAGTGTTAATGGGTTTGTTTGGTGCGTACGAGGGAGAATGGTGGATAGGGAATACTTTTCTTTTTCCTTTTGTTTTTCTTGTGGGACTTTTAATAGTTAGAAAGGTTAGGAAGTTTTCTCTTTTTATTTCTTATTTTATTTTTGCCATTTTATCGATTTCGCTTTTTGCATTTTTAAATGGTTCAGATGTAATAAAAATTTTAAGTCAGGCTATTCCATCATGGCCTTTACTATTTCTTGGTACCGTGATGCTTACAGAGCCTTTAACAATGCCCCCTAAAAGACGTCTTCAGATTTTCTATGGAGCTTTAGTTGGATTTTTGACAGGAGTGCAGTTTAATATTGGTCCAATCTTTATGACCTCTGAAACTGCACTAGTTTTAGGAAATATATTTTCTTATTTTGTAGGTTTTAGAAAAAGAATAATTTTAGAGTTTAAGGAGATGAGAAAACTTTCACCAAATATTTATGAATTTATATTTAATATACCAAAATCTTTTTCATTTTTACCAGGTCAATATTTTGAGTGGACACTCGGTCACAGAAGGCCTGATTCTAGGGGAGTAAGACGGTATTTTACTATCTCATCAAGTCCTACAGAAAAAGATATAAAACTTGGAGTTAGAATAGAAAATACTAAGGGAAGTAGTTTTAAAAATTCCCTTTTAGAACTTTCTCCAGGACAAAAAATTTACGCTGGAGTTCTTTCTGGAGATTTTACTCTTCCAAAAAACCAGAATGAGAAATTAGTTTTTATAGCAGGTGGAATTGGCGTAACTCCATTTAGAAGTATGGCAAAATATATTATTGATAAAAAAGAAAAAAGAGATATTGTTTTATTTTTCTCAAATTCAGAACCTGAAAGTTTTGTTTATAAAGATGTTTTTAAGAATGCTGAGCCATTTGGTTTAAAAACTATTCCGGTTCTTACTAAAAATTTTGAAAATATAAATTGGACTGGATATAAGGGAAGACTAACAGCTGAAATAATAAAGAAAGAAGTGCCGGATTATGAAGCTAGAACATATTATCTTTCAGGACCAATTTCTATGGTAGAAGGATATAAGAAATTATTAGGAAAATTAGGAATTAAATCACATAAAATTATCACTGATTACTTCCCTGGATTTTAATTTAAGATAATCTGTTTTACTG
>CAYORA010000001.1:65329-82626 GCA_964406285.1 uncultured Gammaproteobacteria bacterium | reverse complement strand
AAAATTATCACTGATTACTTCCCTGGATTTTAATTTAAGATAATCTGTTTTACTGAATACACAATTGACTTAGAATATGTTTAAGAGTATTTTTGAGCTTGATGGTCTTTAATGAAGTTTATAGAAGATTTATGGCTAGGGAAGCTGAAATGGCAAAGCATGAAAGAATTGCCAGACTTATGGCCCGCGATCAAAGACAAGTAGTAGCTGAAATTTTAGGAATTTTACCTGATGTGAATACTAAAACGAGGGTTATTTTTGGTGGACAGGAAGCTTTACTTCTGGGGCAAGTAGTTGACGATTTTATAGATGGACAGGTGGTCGGAGAAAAAATGGATTTGATATTAACTAAAAGTGGTCCTGTCCATGATAGAAATATAGGTTTTTCCGGCTTTGTAGCAAATGAGCTATATTTAATGACTGATGGGGGAATAAGAACCACTTATGTGAACCCCGTTTATAGTATTCTGGAATCAACCGGAGAACATTCTGCAAGAATTATACTAAGTAATGAAATGAATGATGATGGTAGAAAGATAAGGGCAGCAGCAAATCCTGGAAATTTCAATTTCGTCAAATTAAGTTTATAGTTATTAAATTTATCAAAGGAGGTGAGAGTTATGAAGGATAATGCAGGGCTATCAGCAATTTACTGTACAGGAATTATAGGAGCAGCAATTTATTACATTCAGGTGACATCAGGTTTTCAGGAGACAATCTGGGGTCTTATTAAGGCATTATTCTGGCCGGGAGTTTTCGTCTATGAAGTGATGAAAATGCTTAGTCTTTGATTCAATTCTGAATATAAAATATTAATATCTACTTCTCATAACTCTTTGGTTGTTCGGAAGAGGGTTTGTGTTTACTCTTTCTCCAGCGGGTTTTGGAGGTTTCCCGATAAATCTTGTTTCATCTCTCCCCAGAATATTGTCTAAAAAATTACCGGGTGCGATCGGTCTATTTGGATCAAATTGTGGAGGCGCTGTAGGGTCTATATATGTAACTTGAGTATCCTGTTGTACAGGGCGAGCCACTTCCTGAGTAAATAGTGCTTCATAATCATATATTGATTCGAACGTCATAGAAGGATTTAAATCGCGTAAAGTTGCTAGAAAGGCATCCATTCTCGCTTTTTCTACATTTGTGGTTAAGTATTGATAGTTGCTAATTCTGGCTAAGGTTAGTGCTCTTGCGTCAATTATTCTCTTTTGCATCCCATCTCTTATCCGTTCTACATGGGCATCTGATAATCCGGTTTTATCTAAGCCATCAATAACAGCTTCAGCTAAAGCTTGATCAATTTCAGGATATTTTCTTTTACCTGGATCTTCTGGATCTGGTTCAGCGAGTTTTAGGACAATAGCTTCATCAACAGCGCGCCAATTTACAGGATCTTTTTCTTTACCTCTTTTTCTTCTGGGCTCTAAATCAACCATAGTGGATTTTTATACTACTTTTAGTTATGCCTGTCAACTAAATTCTTGCCTTGACAGTACAATCTAAAAGAATATAATCCGTCGTATATGGCAGGAAAAGAACAAGAAGTACCAAAAAATCCAGACGAATCTCTCGATTCACCACGAAAACCTATTAAGATTATTAGGCTAAAGGGTGGATTTACGCAGGGAGATTTAAGATTGCTTGGGGACGGAAATGCCGTAAGGGGAGCAATAAGAATGATGGAGGAAATGGCAAGGCTCGCACTGGCTGGAGAAATAACTCCAGATACAAGACCATTAGGAGCAGAGCTTGATCTTCTTCATCAAAACCCGGTTCCACCACTTCCAGACAAATCCATTAATTAATCTTGACTTTAAAATAAAAGAGGAGTAAATTACGCATCATGGCGCGTGAAATACCTGTTGCAACCCCAGAAAATCAGGTCCCAGAGTTATCCTCAGATATGGTTAAGGGAGCTGGAGCAACCCTTCTGACTGTAGGCGCAGCTGCTTTTGTAAATTATGGAATCTCATTTGTCTTGGACTACGCTGATCGAAGAATAGATGATCCTGGTGTCGCAATTCCTTTACTTGGAAGCGCGATGATTATGGCAGCGGGAAAAAGATTAATGGATTTTGCAGAACAGAGGGGATTGCTTGCGAGAGTAAGTTCTTCAAAAGAGCAAGAGTTTGATCCAAATGCACAAAGATCTCAAACTCCATATGATATTACAGTATTTAATGATGGATCTGTAATGGATTTAAGGCCAGTACAGAGAAGATCAGATCCTCAAGAAGGTCCCCGAAATTTTTAATATTTATTGACTGCAGAAATTTTTAGTTGAAGCAAAATCCAGTTGACTTCGAAGTAAAAGAAGAGTATTCTACGCGTCATGGAAAAATATGAAGTGAAAATTACGGGATTTGGTGATGGCAATGAGGGGAACCCTTATGCTGACAAATCTAAAGTTATTGTAACTGCAGGAATAACTGTACAGCCTCCTCTTAGAGTAGGTGATACTGAGGCATTCCAAAGAGTCATATTAGGCATGGACCAATATGGGGTTATGCTAAAAGAAGTAGCTTCTACTCCCGATACAACACTTTTTATAGCAGGAGCTGAGCAAGATGATAAAAGAAAAGATAAAGAGGCGTGCGAAGCCGCAATTGAGGTAATAAGATCAAGAATTGCACGTTTAGCTAATAATCCTGATAGGATTCTAAGCTTAATGGCCGAAAATCCATTTCCAATATTTTAAGATAGATTTATTAAAATCCCCGCATTGACACAAAAGCAAAATAGTCGTAAATTAGCCTCATGAATGAGTTTGAATTTAAAGTTAAGCTTGCTGAGGAAATTATTGAAGAGCGTAAAGAGGTTAATGAAAAATATCTTGCTTTGCAAGTAGACAATGTTAAGCAACTTCGTAATTTGATAATACAATTTATAATTATCTCCTCAGCGGTTATTGGATTTTCATTGCCTGTTCTGGATAACAAAAATCTCGTTGTTAATCCATTTTTTTTAGTTTCAGGAATGACGACTCTGCTTATAGTTGTTATATATGGATTTTTTTATCTAACCCGTCTTCTTCAGAAAGAAAATAATGACTTAAAACTTCATAGCGACGCCTTTAATGAATTTTTAAACAAAAAAAGAGCTGCAAAAATATTATTTATGAAAAATATAAAAATTCCAGGAAGTTTAGACAAATACGAAGAAGCCCAAAAAAAAGCGCTCGAAGAGTTAGATAGAAAAATAAAAAAAACAAAAGAAGGAAAAGATTACTCTTTAGATATAATATTCTCAGCTTTTTTTATTGGTCTAACATTTATAGTTATATCATTAATTAATTTTCAAACCCTCTTAAATAATATCAAGACTATAATTTATATCTGTTGTAATTAGCCTCTATGGATAAGAGGCAAGTGATTACTGCGTGTGTTTTTCTTCATGAGATAAGCTTCCTTTCTTAAGCTAAGTTAAACTTGTTGGGGGTTTTCTTGGGGGGTTTTAGCTAAAATTTCATTTATTTTTTCAATTAGTAACCCAGGCTCAGTAGCTTGCTTTAAAAGGAAAAATGAAGCGCTATTCTTGTAGACCTTATCTGTTAACTCATGTGTGGGATCGAGATTAGTTAGAATGATAACTGGCACTGTTGCACCCCATTGATCTTTTCGAAGTTCCTCCAGAACACTAATTCCGTTCATTTTTGGCATCATTATGTCCAAAACTATGACAGTAGGATGGTGTTCTAGAGCCATCTTAAGTCCTAACTCGCCATCTTGTGCTAACGCAGCTCCATATCCTTCTGCGAGTAATCTGGTTAGATAAATATCAGCTTGAGTTTTATCGTCTTCAATTAACAATATTTTAGCCATCGTAATTCAATATATGCTTAGTGAAATTGTTTGTCAAATTTTTATATACATCTGATATTAAATAATGATATGCTGGATATAGAGGAGGTGAATTAAATGGCAAAAAAGAAAAATGGAGTTAATCCATTATTAGCAGCAGTAACAGGAGTAGTAGTTGGAGCTGGTGCAGCAGTAGTGGGAGTAGTTACGCTTAAAGATAATAAAAATCTAAAAAATGTAACCGGCGTCGTAAATAATTTAGTAAGTAAAAGCGGTGAGTTAACTGGCATTATCAAAAAAGACGTCAAAAAGAGCAAAAGTAAGAAAAAATAGTTTTAAAATAAAATTTTTTAAGAGCCTCGCAAAGCGAGGTTCTTTTTTTTTGTTATAATTGCCACTTATGATTGAAGGAGAAAGCGAAAGGCTGCCAATTATAGTTGTCCCATCGGTGCAGGTTTATCCTATAAGACCTGGAATCGGGGATACTGAAATTTTTCTAGGTCTTAGAGCTACTAGAAGACACCATCTTCTTTGGGGTCCTCCAGGAGGACATGTGGATCCGGGAGAAACAGATGAAGCGGCAGGAGTAAGAGAGCTTTTTGAAGAAGCTGGAGGAAGAGTTTCTACAGATAAATTGATATTTCATAAAGATTGGCCACCGTCACTTGTGCCAGGAGAGGAAGATGGAAGATCTGTATTATTTCAAAATAGAGTAAGAGCTTTTCTTTTGGATGCGCAGGGCCTCGAATTAACAAATACCTCGCCAAGGGAGCATGTAGAGATGAGATGGTGGAAGCTTGAAGATGCTTTAAGAATGCATGAAAGAATTTTAGCATCAAGACCTGACGCAATTGATAGACATAGTATTCCCGGTACTCTTACTCAGGGTACTGCTAAAATTGTCAGATGGCTGTTAGAAAGATAAGCTGATATAATTAGCCTCATATGAATTTAGGAATTGGAATAGTTGGACTGCCAAACGTTGGAAAATCTACACTGTTTAACGCTTTACTTAAGCGTCAGCAGGCACTGGTCGCTAATTATCCATTTGCGACGATTGAGCCAAACGTCGGAGTAGTGCCAGTCCCTGATGAAAGATTGGAAAAAATTGCCGAGATAACTCGCGATGAAGAAAAAATGGGGAGTTTGCCACCAATTAAACCCGCGACAGTTAATTTCGTAGACATCGCTGGTTTGGTCAAGGGTGCCTCTGAAGGTGCTGGACTAGGTAACAAATTTTTGTCTCATATCCGAGAAGTCTCTGTAATCGCTCACGTTGTCAGGGCTTTTGAAGATGGGGATATTGTTCGCGAAGGTTCAGTCGGAGTTAAGGAGGATTATGAAACTATAAATACAGAACTCGCACTTGCTGATATTCAGACATTAGAAAAAACTTTAGAAAATAGAAAACTTGATCCTCATAAAAAATCAGGTGCAGAAAAATTACTCGAGGGTCTAAATTCTGGTAAACGGGCGTTTGATATAAACTTAACTGATGAGGAAAAAGAAGCGACACGCGATTTATTTCTGCTTACATACAAGCCTGAAATAATTGTCTTAAATGTTTCTGAAAATGAATATAATTCATCAAAAATTAATGAGATTGCAAAAGATTATTCAGGAAAATTAAATGTAGGTTTAGAAAAAGTAGTTGTGATTTCTGCAAAAATTGAAGCTGAGCTTGCGAGTTTATCTAATGATGAACAAATTGAGTATTTAAAAGATTTAGGATTAGAATTTTCTGGACTCCAAAGATTAATTCAAAAAGCTTATCAAGAATTGGGTCTCATTTCATTCTTAACAGCAGGGGAGAAAGAAGTAAGAGCCTGGACTATAAGAAAAGGAATAACTGCGCAATTGGCAGCTGGAGAAATTCATACAGATTTTATTAAGAAATTTATTAAAGCAGAAGTTGTGGGTTATGATTTTTTTGTTGAGTTTAATGGTTGGAAGGGTGCGCGTGAAAATGGAAAAGCGCAGCTTGAAGGCCGGGATTATATAGTTAAGGATGGCGACGTAGTGGAATTTAAAATCGGAACTTAATCTCTTGACCTCATTTTTCTAATCATAATGTGCGCGATGTTTCTAATGATTGGCGTTTTGATAATTAAATATGCCCAGTTTTCATAGATTACTTCAAGCGTATTTTTTTTATATTTATACTTTTCAAATGTTTCAGGGCTTAATTTTTTTAGCTCATCGCTAACTTTTAGAAAATCTATCTTTAATCCTTCTTGTTTAAAGACCATTTTTGCGCGTTTTGCAAATTCATTTGTTGTTAACCCAATTGCTTGATTAATTCCCATATCCTCAAGTATCTTCTTTACTTCAGTAGCATTTTCAATAGTGTCGAAAGAATTCTCTTCCAAAATTATCTTGTCTTCTGGAATTTCAGGAAATTCTTTGAGTAAAAAATCTTTCATTGCCCGGGCCTCTGAGGGGAAGTTTGCGCCCGAAGTTTTACCACCGGATAAAATTATTTTATTAAAATTTCCTGTTTTAAATAAAAAACCTATAGCAAATACGCTTAGTTCAGACCTGTCAGAAAGAAAATTTGGAGTTTTACGAATTTTTTCTCTGGTCCAACCAACTCCAATGTTTTTTCCAAGTACCACCAATGCGTCAAACATTAAATAATCTTAACACAATGTCTCATTGTTTTTAGCCTTAATTTATGTTAATATTATCTCTAACAAAAATGATTTACCAATTAACATTAGTACTTAGAACAACTCTTAAAGAAGCGGAAGTAAAGAAGCTTGTTGAAAGTATTAAATCTCAATTCGGAAAAGCAAAAATCGAAGAAAAATCTTGGGGCCAAAAAGCCTTAGCTTATCCTATTAAAAAAGAAGTAAGTGGAGCATTTTACAACTGGAATATAACAACTGACGAAGTCGTAGATAAGGATTTTGAGACTAAACTTCTCAATGATGACAAAGTTTTAAGACACCTTTTACTAAGACTTAAATAATATGGCACGATCACTAAATAGAGTTCAGCTTATCGGTAATCTTACCCGGGACCCAGAATTAAGATATACACCACAAGGAACAGCAGTTTGTTCATTTGGTTTAGCAACAAACAGAAGTTGGACAACAGATACGGGAGAGAAAAGAGATGAAGCAGAATTTCATAGAATTGTTGCCTGGAATAAACTAGCAGAGCTTTGTAGTCAATTTTTAACAAAAGGAAAAAAGGTTTTTGTAGAAGGAAGATTAGCAACGAGAACTTGGAATGCTCAGGATGGAACACAGAAGTCTACAACAGAAATTATTATTTCTGATATGATACTTCTTGATTCAATGGGACGACCAGCAGCAGGGGATAAAGAAGAGGAAGTAGAAGAAGCGCCAAGAGAAACTAAAAAGAAATCAAAAAAAGAAGAAAAGGAGGAAACAGAGGAAGCTCCATCTGGAGAAAGTTCTTCAAATAACACTGAAGAAGTTGCGCCAGATGACATACCTTTCTAAATAACATATGGGAAAAGACAGAAGACCAAGAAAAAGAATATTAAAAGGAGTACCAAAAAAATGTTTTTTCTGTGAGGAAAAGAAAACTCCTTCTTTCGAAGAAGTTTCTGTTCTTCAGAGATTCTTGACAGAGAGGGGAAAAATTATCCCTAGATCCCGAGACGGACTTTGTGCAAAGCATCAGAATGAAATCACAAAAAACATAAAGTACGCAAGACACCTAGCCCTACTGCCGTTTATTGCAAGAGGATAGGTTTTAAGGTATTCTATCTAGATGCATAAGACCCCAAGAATCCAATTAGTTCTTGTGATTTTAATCTCACTCTTAGTGGGTTATTACTTTGGGGTAAATAAGATTAACTTCGATTGGAAGGGATTCAAGCCTCAAATAAGTGTTGCAAGTAAAGAACCTCCTTCTCAGATTACAAATGTAAATTTTGAGCAGTTCTGGACTGTTTGGCAAAAACTTGAAAAAGATTACTACGACAAGACTAAATTAGATCCTCAAAAAATGTTAAATGGTGCTATTTCAGGAATGGTTCAGTCTCTTGATGATCCATTTACTGTATATTTACCACCAGTTCAAAATGAAAATTTCAAACAAGGTTTGGCTGGCCAATTCCAGGGAATTGGCGCAGAACTTGGAATGAAAGACCAAAAGATTATAGTTGTTGCACCGATTAATGGAAGTCCAGCGCAAAAAGCAGGTGTTAGGGCAGGGGATTTTATTGTAGCAGTTAACAAGCAATCAACAGCTTCTATGACACTTTCTCAAGCAGTTGAAAAAATTAGAGGAGAAAAGGGAACGACAGTCGAACTAACACTTTTACATAAAGATGAGGAAAAGACTCGCGACGTAAAAATAATTAGAGATGTTATTACTGTAAAAAGTGTGCAGACATGGATTAAAAAGGGTAAAGAAATTGACTCAATAGAGCTTGATAAAAAATATGACAATGTAAATATCGCTTATGTAAGTCTTTCACAATTTGGGGACAATACAAATTCTGAATGGTTAGCTGCGATTAATGACATGAATCTTAAATTAAATAACACAGAAATCGAAGGTATAATTTTAGACTTGAGAAATAACCCAGGAGGATATTTAACAGACGCTGTATTTATCGCATCTGAATTCGTAGAAGAGGGATCAGACGTGGTTAGCGAAGAAGATGCGTCTGGGAAAAATGTTCTTAAGGCAAATAGAAAAGGATTCTTTACTGATGTTCCGGTCATAGTTCTAATAAATAAGGGATCTGCTTCGGCATCAGAGATTGTAGCTGGTGCGCTCAGGGATAATCAGAGAGCAACATTAGTTGGAGAAACTTCGTTTGGAAAAGGAACTATTCAGCAGGCTGAAGACTTAGGTGGAGGAGCAGGAATCCACGTTACAATCGCAAAATGGTTGACTCCAAATGGAACATGGGTAAATGGAGAGGGGCTAAAACCTGATGTAGAAGTTAAACTTGATCCAAAGAGCCCCGAGAGAGACACTCAGCTTGAAAAAGCTGTATTAGAGCTGCTAAAATAATTTTCCTATGAGAAGACTGGTTACCCTCGTCTTAGTTTTAATAATACTCATTATTGGCTTTTCATATATTGGAGACAAATTTAATCTGAATGTATCCCCAGATAATGATAAAAAGAAGGTTGAAGAAGACAGAGTCAGAATTCAGAGTGAAGAGTCAGTAGTAATAGATACGGTAAATAAGGTAGGTCCATCTGTAGTTACAATTTCCAGGGATCTTCCTCCACAGACAAGCACCTATAATTTAAGTCCATTTTCAATTTTTGGTTTTGATGCACCAGTTGAACCAACTGACCCAGAGCCCCAAAGTATAGGTTCTGGTTTTATAGTGAGTAAAGATGGACTGATTGTTACAAATAAACATGTAGTTAGTGATACTTCAGCAAAATATGAAGTTGTTACAAATAATAATAAAAGATATGAAGTACTTCAAATTTATAGAGATCCTTTAAATGATATTTCTATATTAAAGATTGATCCTTCAAAAGATCCAGGACAAATTTTGAAGCCAGTAGATCTAGGTAGCTCATCAAATCTTAAAGTAGGACAATTTGTGATAGCAATCGGAACTGCACTGGGTGAATTTCCAAATACAGTTACAACTGGTGTGATTTCCGGGCTTGGGCGGGGAATTACCGCGGGAGATTATTTTGATGCAGAAGAATTAGATAATGTAATTCAAACGGATGCTGCAATAAATCCTGGAAATTCCGGTGGACCACTTCTTAATTCCTCTTCTCAGGTAATTGGTGTAAATACTGCAGTAGCAAGTGGAGGGCAAAATATAGGATTTGCCCTTCCAATCGATACGATCAAAGCTTCAATTGAAAACTTTAATAAGACTGGCCAATTCAACAGAGCATTTCTAGGTGTCTCATATAGAATAATTGATAAAGAATTGGCAAATAAAAATGAAGTAGTAGAAGGAGCTTTTATTCAGACGATTGTGCCAAATTCTCCTGCAGAAAAAGCAGGGATTACAGAAGGAGATATTATTACAAAAATTGATGGTAAAAAAATTAATAATGATTATCAAGTATCAAATGTTATCTCTTCGAAAAAAGTAGGAGATACGATAAGTATCGAGATCTGGAAAAGTGGACAAACTAGGACAGTTAGCGCTACACTGGAATTAACTCCAAATCAATAATGATTCAAACAAATATTCCTCTAAAGAAATATAGTAATTTTAAAATTGGTGGTCCAGCTTCTTATTTTTTTGAATTTAAATCTGAAGAAGATTTAAAAGATGGGCTAAATGAGTGGGGAAAGTTAAATAAAGATTTACCAATTTTTATTTTAGGCGGTGGAACAAATATTCTTTTTAGTGATGAAGGATTTGATGGGTTAGTTATAAAAGATTCTATTAATTTTATTAAAAGGGAAGGGGATATTATCACGGTAGGCTCGGGAACTTTAGTGGATTCATTGGTCACATTTTGCGAGCAAAGTTCTTTGACTGGTTTAGAATGGGCTGGTGGACTTCCCGGGACTGTTGGAGGGGGAGTAAGAGGAAATGCTGGAGCTTTTTTAGGAGAAATGAAAGATAATTTAGTTGAAGTAACCAGTATAGATGTCAAAACATTAAAGATTAAAAAAAGAAATAATAAAGAGTGTAATTTTAACTACAGACAAAGTGTTTTTAAAAAGGTAAACGGAGAAAACGAAATAATCCTGTCGGTAAAATTTAAGCTCGCAAAAGGAAATAGGGAAGAAATAAAGAAAAAAACACAGGAAAAGATTGACTATAGAATTGATAGACATCCACTGGATCTTCCAAGTATTGGAAGTACATTTAAGAATGTAGATGTTAAAGTAGTCTCAAAAAAAGTATTGGAAGATTTTAAAGATAGCATAAAACCAGATCCATTTCCTGTAATTCCAGTTGCTAAGCTTTTGGTAGCACTCAACTTTAAGGGAAAGGAAATTGGTGGAGCTAAATTCTCTGAAAAACATCCAAATTTTAT
Source organism: uncultured Gammaproteobacteria bacterium (assembly GCA_964406285.1). Taxonomy (GTDB): domain Bacteria; phylum Patescibacteriota; class Microgenomatia; order Levybacterales; family UBA12049; genus 2-01-FULL-39-10-A. Next base: position 71,861 of record CAYORA010000001.1, on the reverse strand, counting down.
TGTTAATTTTAAAAACGCAAAAGCAAAAGATGTAATCGCCTTGATTGCACTTGCGAAAAAAGAAGTAAAAGAAAAATATAACATTTCACTTGAAGAAGAGATAATGATCGTCCCAGCTATCAATGCTTGAAAAAGTTATGTGATGCAAGCTAAACTAGATTAGTGGAGAGTATTTTTCTTGAACTTACAGTCGTAATTTTTTTAGCTGCAGTTCTTTCGATAGTTTTTAGATTCTTAAAACAACCTTCGATTCTCGCTTTTATAATTACAGGCGTAATAGTTGGTCCATTGGGTTTATTTAATTTCCATAGCCATGAATTAATGCAGTCTTTAGCTTCAATTGGAATCACACTTCTTCTTTTCATGATTGGGCTTGAGTTAAACCTAAAAGAACTTAAGTCTGTTGGGAAAAATGCACTTCTTGCAGGATCTCTGCAGATGATATTCACCTCAGCTGCAGGATTCGGAATTAGTTTATTGCTTGGTTTTTCAGCTCTTACCTCCATTTATATCGGAATTGCACTTGCATTCTCATCAACAATTTTAATAATAAAACTCTTATCGGATAAAAGAGATTTAAAAAGCCTTTATGGAAAAATTACCTTAGGAATCCTGTTAGTACAGGATTTGGTGGCTATTTTTATCTTAATTTTGCTTTCTACTATAAGTGGAGTTGGGGGATCATCGATTAACTTTTTTGAAATAGGAATTGCAATTCTTAAGGTAATAGTTTTATTTGGTTGGGTAATATTTTTAAGCAAGAATTTGATTCCAAGAATATTAAATATTATTGCCCGATCTTCAGAATCGCTTTTCTTATTTAGTCTCGCTTGGGTTTTTGGAATTGCCGCGCTGGTAAGCTCACCCCTAATAGGATTTTCTATTGAAATCGGTGGACTTTTAGCAGGAATTGCGTTAGCCTCCTCAATAGAGAGTTTTCAAATTATTACGAAAGTAAAACCCTTAAGAGATTTTTTCTTAACAATCTTTTTCGTTACCTTAGGAATGGATTTAGCATTTAATAATATTTCTCAAATTCTTCTTTCGGTATCAATTTTTTCAATTTTCGTTTTATTAATAAGCCCTATTATTGTAATGATAATCCTGGGGCTTCTTAAGTATAAAAAAAGAACCTCATTTATGGCAGGATTGGCTCTGGCTCAGATTTCTGAGTTTTCATTGATCATGCTTTATCTGGGAAATAAGATTGGTCATGTCCCAGAGGAGACTCTTTCAATAATTACTTTTGTAGGAGTAATAACATTCGTTGTATCAACTTATTTCATCACAAATAGTAATTATCTATATAAATTATTAGTGCGCTTTTTGGGAATATTTGAAAGAAAATCAGCAGATATGGAAAGTGATTTAGAAGAATTAAAAAATCATGTAATTCTAATAGGTGCAAATAGAATGGGGGAGGGAATTCTCAATGCACTAGTTAAAAAGAGTTCGAATTTTATTGTTGTGGACTTCGATCCTGACATAATTGAAAAATTAAATAAGCGAAAAATTAATACTATTTTTGGTGATATATCAGATCCTGAAATCTTACAAGCTGTAAATGCAGAAAAAGCAGATTTAATTATTTCTACTGCATCTGATCCCGAGGATAATTTACTTCTTTTAAAAGGCATTAAAAAGTTTAAGAACGTTAAAGTCATTGTGGCAGCATTTGATAAAAATGACGCAAAGGATTTTTATAAGGCTGGAGCTGATTATGTAATAATGCCACACATAGCTGGCGGAAACCATTTAGCAAATATTTTAATTAGCGATGATCATCTAAAACTTATTGAGGAGCACAAGCAAAAAGAGAAAGTTTATATTTCATAGTTTGCATTAACTATATCTTCAATTTCACCATCCATTATTTTAGGTAAATTGTGCCAAGATTTATTTATTCTGTGATCTGTTAATCGGTCTTGGGGAAAATTAAAAGTTCTAATTTTTTCACTTCTTGTTCCGCGTCCAACCTGAGTAGACTTAAGTGAACTAATTTCACTGTGTTGTTTTTCAACTTCAATTTCCCAAAGTTTACTGCGTAAGAGATTCATAGCAATTTCTCTATTCTGGCCCTGAAATCTTTCAGTTGAAGCTGTAACTACAATTCCAGTTGGAATATGTTTGATTCTAACTGCAGTACTAACTTTATTTACATTTTGTCCACCATGTCCGCCGGATCTGTAAGCTTCAAAAACGATGTCAGCAGGATTTATATGAAGATCTATGTCCTCAAGTTCTGGGAGGACAGAGACAGTAGCTGTGGATGTATGCACTCTTCCTCTTTTTTCTGTTGCAGGAATTCTTTGAACTCTATGTACGCCTGCCTCATATTTAAAAATATTAAAAGGACCTTTGCCATTATATTTTCCACTAACCCTTAAAACCCCCTCATCCACTTGTTCAAACTTAAGTCCTACGCGTTCACCAAATCTAGTATACATTCTGAGTAATTCATCTCCCCAAAGCTTAGCTTCTTCTCCTCCTGCGGCACCACTTGTTTGAAGAATTACGTTTCGATCATCAAGTGAATCTTCATCATTATCTTCATTGGTATTTTCATAATTTCCCATGATTTGATCTTTTTGTTTGTTTAATTCTTTGAGTTCTTCCTCTGCCATTTCTTTAAAGTCGGGATCAGACAAGAGCTCAGAGGTTTGAGCAATTTTTGCATCAATAGACTCAATTAGGGCTTTTCTGTAATCGTCCATTTTTTGGAGCTAGCTAATTTGCGCAAGCATTTCGCGGAGAGTTTTAGGGGCTTCTGCCTGTTTCTTTTGAGCTTCTTTCTTTTCTTTATTTACAACCTGATACTTCTTAGCAGTTTCTGTTCTTGTTTGGAATTTTTGAATTCTAGAAGCTGTGTCTACGAATCTTTGTTCACCAGTATAGAATGGATGACAATTAGAGCAAAGTTCCACGTGAATTACTTCCTGTGTAGAACCAGTTGTCCATTTATGTCCACAAACACAAATAACTTGTGCTTGATCAAAATATTGCGGGTGCAAAGCTTGTTTCATGAAGATATTATAACTTAAATTGAGCCTGAAAACAAGATTATATAAATAAATCTGAATTGCTTGAAAAGACTATATAACTTTACTATAATCTTAAAAAATTATGAATACTGTGGCAGCATATTCAACTTATGGGTCAATTATCCAAAGAACTACACTCTCTAATTATAAGCTTGGACTTTTTCTAGCACATACCGGGGCAGTAAAAATTATTAAATTAACATCTAAAAGAGTTGTTGCAAAAGTGACGGGAGGAAGAAAAAGAACTACCGTTTTGGAAACTACTGATGAAGGATTAGCTTTTAAATGTACGTGTTTAGAGACTCCTAATATGCTCTGTAAGCATCTAGTAGCTACAGCAATTGTAACCGAAGAAAAAGCCTCAAAATGATATAATTTGGGAATGAAAAACCTCAAGATTGATGGCGTAGGAGTTGGAGCAGTAATTTTTGACGAAAATAATAGATTGTTTTTAGCAAAACGGGGAGTAAAAGCTCGAAGTGAAAGAAGGAAATGGGAATGTCCGGGTGGTGGACTAGAGCGAAATGAATCATTTAAGGTAGCAATTGAAAGAGAATTTAAAGAAGAATTTGGTGCAGAAGTGGAGTTCATCCGCACGCTTGGAGTTTTAAACCATGTAATTCCAGAGGAAGATAAGCATTGGGTAGCAATCCCTGCGCTCTGTAAGTTAAAAAATGGAACACCTAAAATTTTAGAACCGGAAAAATGTGAGGAAATTGGCTGGTTTTCTTTAGAAGACATGGGAAAAATGCCATTATCTGTTTTATTTGGTGATGGTTTGTTTGAGATTTTGAGAAATTATTTAAATGAAAAAACTCACTGAAGAAGACGTCCTTAGTTTGATTCACGAAGACAAATGGATGATGGATGTTCTAAGAGCTTCAGAAAGCTTAAGTCTTCCTGACTGGTGGGTAGGGGGAGGATTTATTAGAAGTAAGGTTTGGGATTATTTACATAATTTTAAAAGAACTCCTGTCCCAGACATTGACCTCATATATTTTGATAAAAATGATTTTTCGGAAGAAGAGGCAAATAGTTACAGTACGAAATCAGAAGACGGATATCAAGAAAAATTAAATGAAATTATTCCAGGAGTTAAATGGTCGGTAACTAATCAAGCAAGGATGCATAATTACCACAAAAGAGGTTCATATAAAAATTGCGAAGAAGCATTAGCTGAATGGTCAGAAACTGCAACGTGCATTGCGGTTCATTTGGAAAACGATAACCTTACGTTACTTGCCCCATACGGAATTGAAGATTTAGTAAATTTGCGGGTTAAACCAATTCCAGAATATAAAAAAGTATTTGCATTTGATCCAAAAGTTTTTAAAAGAAGGGTTAAGGAAAAAGAGTGGTTAAAAAAATGGCCGAAGTTAAAAATTATTTCTTAATCTGTGTAGTGGATGATAATGAAGTCTCCCTTCGGCAATAAAAATTCCCAGGAAAACAAAAGCAGCGCCAACAATATAAAGAGGAGTAATTTCTTCATGAAGAAGTGGAACTGCGACGATGATTGTAGCGACTGGATCTACATAGGTAAAAACTCCTACCTCTGAAGCTTTTATAAATTTAATCCCATATGCGTAGATAGAATGAGCGATTGCTGTTGCTAAAATTGATCCAAAGAAAATCCCAATTATTATTTTGAAATTTATATCCGATGTCCAGTGTGTTTGATTTAATTCTATAAAAAAGAATGGCAGAAGGGGAAGCGAGCCGATTAAAAATTGCCAAAATGCCACCACTAGTGGTTTATATTTGGGCATAATTTTTTTAAGTAAAAGCGCATGTACTACTGATGTTATTGCAGCTCCTACTAAAAATAAATTTCCCAAAACACTTCCATCGAAACCCTCTTTAAAAACCGGTAAAATTACTATTAGTAATACTCCGATAAGGCTTACTAGTGTTCCTAAGACCACCTTTCTCTTTAATTTCTCTTTTAAATAAAAAAGAGAACCAATTATTAGAAAAACTGGACCTGAGGACATGATAATAGGAGCATTTATGCTTGATGACAGTTTCAAGCCCAGAATTAGTAACGAAATTGAAACTGTGATTCCGACGAACGATAATAAGAATAAATCCCACCAGTCTTCTCTTTGAATTTTTAAATCTTTATAAACGAATGGAAGTAGTACAATTGCTGCGATATAAAATCTTAAAAAAACAAATGTAAGAGAAGGTATGTCGTCAAGCGCCCATTTATAAATCGGGAATGAAGCTCCCCAAATAACATTGGCAATGATAAGAGCAAGGATTGAGATTTGAACTTTACCTAATTGCATCGGACAGTTGATCTAAGGTTACTTCTTTCTTTTCTCCGGTTTTCATATTTTTTAGAGTAAGAGTTTGTTCAACAATTAATACATATGGAATTTGTTTTTTGTCAGCGTATTTTAATTGTTTGTCTAAATCTTTTTCATCGACATATAACTCTGTTCTAATTCCATTATTTCTTAAGTCATTTGCAATTTGCGTAGATCTTTCTGAAGTGTTTGTAACTAAAACTTTTGCTTCTTCTAAGTCAGTGGGGAAGAGACCTAATTCTGTCATTGCTTCCATAACTCTATCAAAACCAAAAGCAAATCCTACAGCGGGAATTTGAGAATTGCTAAACATTCCAATTAAGTTATCATATCTTCCACCACCCCCAACAGAGCCTACGTCATATCCATCTACTTCCACTTCAATAATAATTCCTGTATAGTAGTCCAGTCCTCTAGCTAGGGTTGGTAAAAATTTAATTTTTTCTCTTTCGACTCCCAATTTTTCTGCTGTATTAATAATTTCTAAAATATTGTTAGTGGGACTAGTACTATCAAATTTTTGCAAAATATAATTTGAGTAATCTGATTCAAATCCAATTCCAATTAGTTCATCAAGCACTCCTTCTCTTCCTATTTTCTTAAGCTTATCAATTGCTCTAATCATCCTTGGCAAATTTTCGTCAGTAATAATTCCATCCTTTTTCATATCTGCAAAAGTTTGCCTGTCATTTAAAAGAATTTTAAAATTTTTAAATCCTAGTTTTTTATAACCGTCTGCAATTAGTGCAATTATTTCGGCATCTGCTAGTAGGGAAGTGGAGCCAACTGTGTCGATATCCACTTGAAGGAATTCTCTAAATCTACCTTTTTGTGTATTCTCAGCGCGGTAAACATTTTGGATTTGATAACGTTTAAAGGGAAGTGGGAGGTCATTTTGATACTGTGCTACCACTCTTGCAAGTGGCACTGTTTGATCATATCTCATTGCGACACGCCTCTCTCCATTATCTGTAAACTTATACATTAATTTATCTCCTTCTTCTCCATATTTTCCGGATAAAATATCGTCGTATTCTAATGCTGGAGTTTCAAGTGGTTCAAAACCATAAGACTCAAACACCTCTTTTAAGATGTTAAGTACATAAGCTCTTTTTCTTGCATCATTTGGCAAGAAATCCCTGAAGCCTTTTAATGTTCTAGGTTCGACTTTCATAAATT
>CAYORA010000001.1:50127-65229 GCA_964406285.1 uncultured Gammaproteobacteria bacterium | reverse complement strand
TTTGGCAAGAAATCCCTGAAGCCTTTTAATGTTCTAGGTTCGACTTTCATAAATTTATTGTACCATGTATTTGCTCAAATCAGCATATGATATTTGATTATAAATTGCATATTTTTGTTTATAATAAAACGCCCATTCGCGATCACCATAAGAAAAATGCCACCATTCGCCATCAAACGGAGCAAATCCTACGTCTATTAAAATTGCTCTTAATAGCATTCTGTTCTTTTTTTGTTTTCTTGTAATTGAATTAGTGAATACATAACAGTTTTTTGTTGCGTAATCATATTGTTTGCCTCCAAAATCAATTATTTCAAGCGTATTCTTATCAACAATAACAATATCAACCGCTCCGCCAGTTGGATGTCCTGCTACTGATGGTACGGCAATTGATCGATGTATTTTTTCATAAAGATCAAATGGATTTGGGAAAAAAATAGATGAGCATGTTTTTAGTCTTTGCAGAAATCGATTAGTTTGAATTTCTAAGCTTCTATATCCAAAAGTAATAAATAATGAGAGCCTTGGGTCTTTATCCTGCAGATTTCTTTGCGCAAGTAAAAGTCGCTTCCATGTTCCTTCTCGAACATACATTTTTTTACCTGAAATTTCTTCTTCCTGATAAAATATAGATGTATAACCAAAAGGAATTTTATCCATTTCTATTGTTACGAAGCATTCTTTATCGTCTTTTACTCTGACCTTCATTAGGTCTTGAAATTTTACCATTTGTGTTTCTAGTAACCTATTATTAGTCATTTTTAATTCCGTTTCTCATATAAGAAAACATTTTCTAATAAAGCTTTTGCGAGAATTTCAATTGAATCAAAAGTTATAAAATCTTTATTTTTTGGAAAAATTAAAGGTAGTTCTGTACAGCCAAGAATGATTCCCCCAGCGCCTTTTTCCCTCAATGACTTAGCAACTACAACGAGTTTTTGTTTGTCATCGTTTTTAATTTTTCCAGCCAAAACATTTTTAATAACCCCCTCAACGATAATTTGCTCATTAATACTAGGAGTTATTACGTTTATTTTTCTTCTCGCACAAGCTTTCTGATATAGCAGTGATTTAACAGTTAGAGAAGTGCTCAATAGACCAACATTAGTGATTGAGTTTTCTTTTACCTTTTTTGCAACCTCATCAATTATGGAAACAAATGGTACATTAGTACTTTTTTGTAAATCCGGTAATAAAACATGAGCTGTGTTGCAAACGATTGCAAAAAATGCAGGATTAAATACCTCAAGTTTCTTTATTCTGAGTTTCAGGGTGCTGGTTGCCAGTTTTATATCAGTACTTGGAAAAAGACCATAGACTGGTATAGAGTTCAAAATAATTTCAGGAAAATCTTCATCATTCTTAGCGCCAAGATCTTTGGCGCACATATCAATTAGAACCTCTAAAAATTTTGCTGAGGCCTGAGGTCCCATTCCACCTATAATTCCAATTGTTTTATTATTTTTTTTCATAATTTTTACCACAAAAAAACCGCCTTCCGGCGGTTGCTATTAGTGTTTAATTTATTTTTTAAACACGAAAATCACATCCGCCGTTAAGACGAACATGATAATGATTTAATGTATTTACGTTTCTCATTAAATATATTGTGCCACAAAGCATTTTCTTTGTCAAGCTCATAGTATTAATCTTCTCTTTCTTTAAAGTGAAAATTGTAGAATTCGCGGCCAACTATAATGATTATGCTTGCAACTGGAATTGCAAAAACTGCACCGGTTGCACCTGCAACTTTAATACCTATTAAAAGGGAGAGAATAACGATTACAGGATTTATATTAAAGGCACTTCCAATTATTTTTGGTCCAATTGCATTAAATATGAATTGTTGAATTATAAAAATAATTAAAAATATTAGTAACGCTTGATCTGGTCTCTCAACAAGAGCAACTAAGAGGGGAGGAATGACTCCTATTATAGGGCCAATCACAGGAACTGCTGTTAAAACTCCCGAAATTAATGAAGTAGATCCAGCAAAATTTATTCCAAAAATTGTTAAGACTATCCAGGTAATAATTCCACCTAAGAATCCCCAGAGAATTTGGATTCTTACAAATGATGCAAATGATTGATCAATTACTCTTTGCACAAATCTCATTTCATCGTGATATTTTCTGGGAGTTAGAGCAAACATTCTTCTGTTCAAATTATCTTTATCAATTACTAAATAAAATGAGAGTATGAGAATTGTTACTAGATTGACTAAGAACTGTGTTACAGAAGGAATAATGTTTGTGTAGTTTCCAATAGATTTAGTAAAATTATCGATTCCATCAGCTACAACTGGTGGTGCACTTTCTTTAAAAGTGGGAAGTAACTGTTCAAGGGTTTTAAATTGAATTGCAAGATCTGGAATAAAGACTATGAAAGTTAATCCGATTAAGATTGCCGCTAAAATAAAAACTATTACAGTAGAAATAATTCGTGGGACTTTTAAATAATTGGTAAAAATATCTACAAAAGGTTCAAGTATAAAACTTACGAGCCAACCGAAAAATAGAATTATTATTATATCCGAAAAATCTCTTAGAAATTTAACTACATACTCAAATAAATAAATTCCCACTGCAATTGTGCCTAGTGTAATAAGAAGTTTTAATGAAGACAGATCTTTTTTAAGTTCATCTAGCATAGAGTTACAACTCTATTATTTCTCTATTTGAGTGGGAAATCAACTCTACATTACCATCTCTTACTAATACTAAGTCTTCGATTCTAACTCCACCATAGTTTGGGATATATATTCCTGGTTCTACGGAAAACACCATTCCTTCCAGAATAATATCTTTAGAATTTGGAGATATAAATGGTGTTTCATGAACATCTATCCCGATCCCATGTCCGACAGAATGAATTATGTTTGGAAATCCAGCATCGAGTATAAATTTTCTTGCAGAATTATCAATCTCTGAAGCTTTAACGCCTACTCTTATTAGGTTTACAGCTTTTTTCTGTGCTGTTAAAACTGTTTTATGCATTTTAATAAAATTTTCTGGCGCTTTTCCAAAATAAATAGTTCGGGACATATCTGAACAATAATTATTTTTCTTAACACCAAAATCTAAAAGGATTATTTGATTATTTTTGAGCCTACTATTTCCTGTTTGATGATGTGGAACAGAAGAATTTTTCCCAAAAGCGACAATTGGTTTAAAAGAAATATCTGCGTTTTTTTCTTTTATAACAGACTCTATTAAGTTTGAAACTTCTTTTTCTGCAATTCCTAATTTTATTTTTTTAATAATTTCGTTAAATGTTTGATCGGCAATTTCGCATGCAAGTTTTATATTTATTATTTCCTGATCGTCTTTAATGATTCTAAGCTTGGATAAATTAACTGATTTTATGCTTGCCGCATTCTTAAGTAACTTAAATTCTGAAACTTTTAAATCATTTTCTTCAATTCCGAGCGTATTAATGTTTAGCTTCTTAAATAGAGCTTTTGCCTCAATTTTTAAAAAATTATGAACACCTTCATCTCTAACTGTAATTGAATGTGTTTGTTTTTTTATAGCTTCGGAATAGCGTTTATCTGTTATAAGAATTTTTATTTTCTCTGTAATTACTAGAAAGCATTCTCTTTCTGTTTCAGAAAAACCAGAGTACCCTGTTAAATAAATAATATTTGAGGGAGACGAAATAAGAATGGCATCAAATCTTTCTAAAATTTTTTTTAATTCTTGATTCATTCTTCCTCTTCTGGAGTAGGGGTAGGGGTTGATTTAGTGTCGTTATCAATTACCTGAATTTTAGGATTTTTGGGTAAATCTGGAAATGTAATTATTCTTGAGGCAGTTAATCGATTATTTTCTTTCGGATCCAAAAATCCGATTACTATAGAGTTTTGCATTTTTTCAATTTTTGAAAATCCAGAGGATTCAAGTTCACCGTCATCATAGCTAAATGTTTTAGTTATATTTTCTACATCAACCAAATATTCTTTACCTTCTTCTGTTAAAAGAGTGACAGTGAATTTATCCTCATCAACTTCTGAAATTATTCCATGTAAAAATAATGGAAGATTTTTTTCATTTACGAAACGAGCTAAAAGCCTATGAGACTCTTTATTGTAAAGACCAAGTGCTGAGATTTTTGAACCTTTCTTAATATCTGAAATTCCAAATGAATCATCGTCTTCGGAGGAGAATTTAGTTAATTCATCCACATCAATTATTCGTGTTTTATTATTTAAATCGACAATAGTTATTTGAGTATCAGATACATCCTCAACTATTCCCATTATCCCTCTTCTTTCAACCAAATTAAGTTCAGCTACACGAGAAGCAACTTTATTTTTTAATGCATCGACTTTGTTTGTAATTTTTTCAATTTCATCGCTTGTAGGGATAGCATTTTTCGTAGGAGTTTTTGTTTGTCCATATGCTTGAGGAATCGAGAAAAATAATAGTATTAGTGTAATTATAAAAATTCTAATCATGTTAAAAAGTTTCAGTTGAGTAAGTTACTATTAGTTTGGTTTTCGCAACTTCTCCGGTTTTTGTTATGGCACTTACTTCAATTATATTTTCGCCATCATCCAATGAAATTTCAGTTGAGAAATTTCCATTGCTTGCTGCTACTCCAGCTTCCTCATTGGATTCTGTTAGTACTATTATTTTAGCATCTGGAACAGTCTTTCCGGAAACAGTAATTATTCTTTCATCTGTAACTTCTTCGTCTGTTGGTCTTTCGACTGTTATAAAAACTGATGACCCTGGGGTGGGGGAAGGGTCCTCTATGGAAATTTTTTTTATCTCTGTAGGATCCACTTTCTTAGTAGATTGGTAAATGAAGAATGCGGCAATTGCAAGTGCAATTCCAATTAAGGCGGCGATAAAAGAAAGGATAATTTTTTCTTTTTTCATAAGACCGAGGATTTATACTGCCAGGGCTTTTGGCCTTCGACATTTAAAGTAAGGCTCATGATACTACTTAAATATTTATCTTGTCAAGAAAACTTACACATGGTAGGATATGCAAATGGACATAGCAATACTAAATGAAAATACAATAAAAATTAAAGGTAAAAATGCTTCAGTGGTAATTAACCCTACTTCTTCTATTTCAAAAACAGAAGCAGATGCAATCATTCGATTAAAAGAGGGTCCTGAATTCAATGAAGCTAAAATTGAAGGAAGCAGGATTACTATAAAAGGACCAGGGGAGTATGAAGTAAGTGGAGTAAAGATATCAGTAACAAGAATTGAAGCTGATCAGATTGCAAGAATTGATGTAGATAATGTCAAAGTTTTAGTTGGTAGTGGAGCAGCTATTGAAAAAATTCACGATAAAATTGAGGAGTCGCAGATAGTAGTTATTAATTCAGGTGATGAGTTTAATCATTCTATTTTAACTACACTCGAACCAAATGTGCTACTTGTTTATGGATCTAAAAAAATGGAAGTTGCAAAATCATTAGGAAAAGAAGAAGCAGTAAGTTCGAGCAAATATTCAACAACCTCAGACAAGCTCCCTCAAGAAATGGAAGTAGTTTTGCTAGGCTAAAACTAGAGTTTGTTATTGATTGTGTCATTGTTTTTTCCAAGAGCTTGAACTATTATTTTAAAACTTATGGCTACATCTAAAGTTCCACCACACAGCGAAGAAGCAGAGCAAAGCGTGCTGGGCGCGATTTTGCTTAGTAAAGAAACTATCGGACTTGTTTCAGAAAAACTGAAGCCTAAGGATTTTTACGACGATAATAACGGGAAAATATTTGAGGCAATGCTTTCTCTCCATGATGCTAATAAGCCAATTGACATTTTAACTCTTACAAAAGAACTCAAAAGCTTAAAAGCTAAAATTGATACATCTTACTTAACAGAGCTTTTTAATGCAGTTCCCACAGCAGCAAACATTGAACATTACGCTCAAATAATTCAGGACGATTCCATGAAACGTTCATTAATAAGTTTAGGATCAAATATCGCAGAAATGGGTTTTATGGAAGATAAGGAAGCGGAAGATCTTTTGGATAAAGCGGAAGCCTCAGTTTTCGCAATAACACAAGGACATACCATAAAGGGTTTTGTGCCAATTAAAGCAGGCCTTGCTGAAAGTTTTGATAGGATCGATGAACTTCATAAATCAGGCGCCGGGCTTAGAGGAGTAAAAACAGGATTTACAGATTTGGATAACATTCTTTCAGGTATGCAGGCCTCAAATCTTTTGATTTTAGCAGCTCGTCCCGGGCAAGGAAAAACTGCATTTATTGTAAATATGTCGCAGCACATCGCAGTAAATGAGAAAAAATCAGTCGGTATATTTTCTCTTGAAATGAGCCAGGAAGAACTAGTAGACCGTCTTTTGGTTGGACAAGCTGATGTTGATGCCTGGAGACTTAAAACAGGAAGATTAACTGAATCTGATTTTACAAAATTATCTGAAGCTATGGGGGTTTTGGCAGATGCACCGATTTATATTGATGATACACCTGGAATTTCCGTTTCTCAGATCAGAACAAAAGCGAGACGTCTTCAACTCGAGCATAATGTTTCGATTATTATCGTCGACTATCTTCAATTAGTGGATCCCGGAAAACATTATGATAATAGAGTTCAGGAGGTGTCAATAGTTTCTCAAGCTCTTAAAAATCTTGCAAGAGAGCTTAAGATTCCAGTTCTGGCACTGTCTCAATTGTCTCGTGCAGTTGAGCATAGGGGAGAGAAGAAGCCGCAACTTGCAGATCTCAGAGAGTCAGGAGCTATCGAGCAGGATGCGGATGTGGTTATGTTTTTATACCGACCGGATGCTGAAATAGCGGATGTTATGCAAACCAAGCTTTCAATTGCCAAGCACAGAAATGGTCCCCAAGGAGAAGTTGACCTACTATTTAGAGGAGATAGAATCCGATTTTATAATATGGAAAGAAAACGTGAAGAAACTCCTGCTCCGCCAGAGCCCACTCAAGCTACGGTTATTTAAGATTTTTTATCGAACAAATTATTCAATAAGCGAAATCGTTGGGAGACGCCGTGTGCGTTTGTCCCAAATATAATTGATATATTTACATTTTTTATTAAGACCGATATGATAGGGAAACTAAGACCTCAGGGTAACTTGAGGCGGAAGGGGGTGAATGTTATGGACGATCAAAATAACCCAACGGTTGGAACTCCAGACCCAAATGCAGGTGGAATGCCACCTCAAGATCCAGGAATGGGAGGAGGAGTACCAGCACAGGATCCAGCAGTAGGCGGAGTAACTCCACCACCAGCTGAGAATCCAGGAGCAGGAGAAGCACCAGCAGTCGACCCTAATCAAGGTTGGACACCGCCACCTGCACCTTCCACGCCACCACCAGCTGATCCAGCTGCAGGAGTTCCTGCACAGGACCCAGCACAAGGTGGAGGAGATACAGGAACACCAGGAGGAACAGTTTAAGTTTTTCCAGGATTTTTGTTTCGAAACAAAAATAGACTAGCGAAATTTGGAAGCTAGTCTATTTTTTTGTTTACCGCTAGTACCGGGGGAGAGACTCGAACTCTCAAGGTCTTGCGACCAGTAGTTTTTGAGACTACCGCGTATACCATTCCGCCACCTCGGCTCGTCGCGAAAGCGACGAGTGTTTTCGCTTTGGGGTTTCCAAAGCTTCTACTTTTCGTCGATCGCTCCTCTTCAAAATCCGCAGGATTTTGAGAATCAAAGCTTTTTAAGCTTTGATTTTGAGGCTGTAATATTATATACTTTCCATTATGACACTTCAACAAATTTATGATTTGGCAATTCAAATGGGAATTTCTGCAGACCCTCGTGGAAGAAAAAGAGTAGAAGAGTTATTAAAAAGGCGAAAAAAAGAATTTACAGAACTTTCTCCAAAAAAGAAAAAGTACTTCGATGAAGAAACTCTTACTAATCCATATTCAGATACCAGAATTCTATACGGCGATAGAAAAACCCAAATAAAAAAAATTTTGGTTGGTATAGATCCTGATGCAACAGAAATACTCCTAGCAGATCGTTTAAATGAAAAAGGCCAGAAAATAGATGCTGTAGTGGGACATCATCCAGTTGGGGTTTCACTTGCAGCTTTACATGATGTGATGGATATTCAAATAGATAGTTATGCAAAAGTTGGTGTTCCAGTAAACATTATGGACGCCTTAATGAAAGAAAGAATGGACGATGTAAAGAGAAAGATACATCCTAGTAATCATAATCAAATAACGGATACCGCTCGACTTTTGAATATGCCTTTAATGAATCTACATACAGTCTGGGACAATGTAGGGGATCATTTTATGGAGAATTACCTCTCAAAGAGAGAATTTGAAACTGTAGATGAGATAGTTGAGTATTTGATGGAGCTTCCTGAATATCAGGAGGCAGCAAGAGGAAAAAATGCACCTGAAATAGTCTCCGGGGGACCAAAGAGCAGGGTTGGAAAAGTAGCCATTTTCTTTACTGGAGGAACAAATCCTTCAAAAGAAGCATACGCTGAACTTGCAAGAGTTGGAGTGGGAACAATTGTAGACATGCATATTCCAGAAGATGGATTAAAAGAGGCAAAGAAAATGCATATGAACGTAATTAATGCTGGGCATATGGCATCTGATTCAATTGGGGCAAATATTTTCCTAGATGAAATTGAAAAAAAAGGTGTAGAAATTGTAGTTGGATCAGGGCTAATTAGAGTTAGGAGAAATAAATGATTGGCGTACAAGAGCTTCGAGCTGGAACTATTTTTGAAGAAAACGGGCAACTTTATCAAGTGCTTTCATACGAGCATATTAAGATGGGCAGAGGATCCGCAAACATTAAGGTAAAAGTTAAAAACATAAGACAAGGTTCAACTACAGAAAAAGGATTTACAAATAATGCTAAGGTAAATAACGTTCAAGTTTTTAAAAGAGATGTTCAATATTTATATAAAGATTCAGAAAATGCATTCTTTATGGATCCATCATCATTTGAGCAGATTTCTGTTCCCTTAAGTTTAATAGGATCTGACGCAGCCTATTTAAAGGAAGGGGAGAGCTTTAATGTTTCAGTTTTAAATAATGAAGTGTTAGCCTTAAATCTTCCTCCAAAAATGGATTTTGTAATTTCTGATGCTGACCCAGGGGTAAAGGGAAACTCTGCATCAAATATCTACAAAGATGCGACACTTGATAATGGGTTAAAAACACGTGTACCTCTTTTTATAAAAATAGGCGACAAAGTAAGAATTGACACGAGAACCGGAGAATATTCACAAAAAGTCAATTAAATTTTATGTCCAACCCCTTTTTAAAGGTTCTTTCTATTCCTTCTTTTTCCTATCTCCTTATTTCTGAATTCTTCTCCCAGTTCGCAATGAACCTTCTTAATTTCACTCTTTTAATTGTAGTATTTCAGTTATCTGAGTCGAATACAGCAGTAGCTGGGGTTGTGCTGTCTTTTACATTGCCTTCTATTTTGTTTGGAATCATTGCGGGAGTGTACGTTGACAAATGGAATAAAAAAAATGTTTTGGTCTACACAAACATTCTTCGAGCATTTGCAGCCTTTCCTTTAATTTTTATTTCGCATGAATTATTTTTAGTTTATTTTCTGAGTTTTATAATATCTCTTATTACTCAATTTTTTATTCCAGCAGAGACTCCTATAATTCCACTATTAGTTCCAAAGAAAAATTTAATTTCTGCAAATGCACTTTTTAGTATGGGAATTTTTGGTTCTATAATTGTTGCTTATGCATTATCAGGGCCATTGTTACTTTTATTTGGAAAAACAAACGTTTTTATTTTTATAACATTTCTTTTCGGAGTATCAGCGATTTTTGCATTATTTATTAGGTTAAAGTTTGATAAGCCAAGAGAAAAAATGAAAATTAATGTTCTCGAAGAAGTTAGAGATGCATTTGCATTTATGGCAAAAAAAGATAAAGTTTATCATTCACTTTTTCTCCTAACACTTCTTCAGACGTTAATACTTGTAATTGCGGTAATAGGACCTGGATATGCTGAGCATATTCTTAAAATTGAAGTTGAAAAATTCCCTGCACTTTTCGTTACACCAGCAGTTGTGGGAATGAGTATTGGGGCTCTCGTAATTGGTAATTTTTGGCATAAAAAGCCAAAACAGACTTTGGCAAAGATAGGACTTTTAATTATCGGAATAGTAATACTTCTTTTTCCCTATGGATATCTTCTAACTTCTCAGGAAACGATAAAGAATATTAATAATAATCTACCATACCACCTGATCATAAATGATGTTCATTTATTGTTAATTCTAGCTGTAATAGTAGGATTTGCGTTCTCGCTGGTTTTTGTACCATCTAATACTTTAATTCAAGAAGAGACTACTGACAGGCAACGTGGTAAAATCTATGGATCACTAAATACTTTAGTAGGACTTGTTTCAATTGTCCCGATATTAGGAGTAGGTGCATTAGCAGATATGATTGGTGTTTCAAAAGTCATAACTTTAATTGGTATATCAGTGATTATGATAGCGTTATTGAGAATATTTAAGTTTAAGTAATTATGCAGTTTTTTATTATTATTTTAGTAGTTTGTTTAGTTTTATTTCTTTACAGAATTTATCATTTGGCAAATGATGATTATGTTTTAATTAAAAAGAATATTACCTTAGAAGATATTTTCAATGCAGTATTTGTTTGTTCTTTAGTTTCTCTTTTATTCTCGCGTCTTTTTTATGTCTTAATGAATCCGGATCCAGTTTTTATAAATCCATTAGGATTTTTGCTTTTTCCTTATTTCCCAGGCCTATCAATAACGGGAGCAATTCTTGGGGGAGCACTTGCATTATTTTTCTTCTGCAGGAGAAAGAAAATTCCTCGCGCCCGAGTTTTTGATTTTTTCTCGATGGCATTTATTTTCGTATTACCATTTGGATTTTTAGGTTATTTTCTTTTATCACAGGATTTTACAACTGGAACTATCGTTAAGTTTGTTTTGTACTCTTTAATTCTTTTTGCATCAAACATTTATCTATATCCAAAAGCTAGCTCTTTAGAAATAAAAGATGGAACAATTAGCGCTTTATTTTTAGTTTTCTTTTCGTTAATTTCGCTCCTATCAAACGCTATCGATAACCCTGGAACCAGCTATTTTTTAACACACAAGGAAAATTTTATCCTTGTAGCAATTCTTTTTATATCGATGGGAATAATAATTAAGCAGGAACTAACTGGTAGGGTTTCAATTAAAAATGGAAGATAGTCTGAAAATTTTATTTGAAAATGATGATTATTTAGTAATCGAAAAACCGGCAGGAATTACTGTAAATAGATCTGATACTACCTCTAATGAAACAACTCTTCAGGACTTAATCGAAAAAGAAAATAAAATAAACAAATCGGATCCCGATCAAGAATTTTTAGATAGGGGAGGAATTGTCCATCGACTTGATAAAGAAACATCCGGAGCTTTAATTATTGCTAAAAACTCTGTAGCATTTCGAGAACTTCAGGGACAATTTAAAGAGAGAATTGTTGAGAAGAGTTATCTAGCCCTTTCTCATGGAGAAATTAAACCGGAAGCAGGGGAAATTAATGTGCCAGTAGGAAGACTGCCATGGAATAGAAAAAAATTTGGAGTTTTAGCGGGGGGCAGGGAAGCGCTTACTCTCTACGAAGTACAAAATTACTATAAATTTGAAAGAGAAACGCTTACATTGGTAAGACTATTTCCGAAAACAGGTAGAACGCATCAAATTAGAGTGCATCTAAAGCATATAAATCATCCTATTTTTTCTGATCCGCTATACGGAGGAAGAAAAGTTTCAAATTCTGATAGAAAAATTTTACCTCGTGTTTTTCTTCATGCTGAAGCAATTTCATTTTTAGATCCAAAAACGGGTGAGAAAGTTATGTATAGGAGTGAATTATCAGATGATCTAAAACGATTTTTGAAGTTGATTTCAAGTTCAAAAAATTGATAAACTGAATCAGGAGGTGAGTTTATGCCAGGATTTGGTGGATTTTATAAAGGAGAAAAGAAAAAGGCAAAAAAAGGTAAGGAGGGGAAAGTGATTTCTTCAAATGCTCCTACTTACGTCATGCCTGAGCTAATCTCCAAAAAGAAAAAAGATTGGTAATGAGAAAAGCAAAGAAAGAGACAATAAAGAGCTATAATCTCGCTCTTTATTTTGGTCTTTTAATACTCCTGATTATTATAATTTCAGTCGCATTTAAAACATTTGACATAGTAAGAAAAAGTGAGTTTGATCGCAAAAATCGATTCACAGTTGCAGTGTTGAATGATAAAAATGTAGACATAATTACTGTTTCTCCCCAAACTGGGGAACAGTCCGGAATTAGGCTTGAAGATGCAAAAAGTCTTAGCGCCATCGATATCTATTCGATACCAGTAGATGTGTTTGTAGAGACTGATTCTGATTTCTCGTCAGAATCAAAAAGTGTTTTTTTAAAAATGTTATTCAACAAAAGAAGTTTAGACTCAAGTTTAAATATTCTAGATTTATTAAAACTTAGTCTATATTCATTTGGCGTAGGTGGAGAAAGCTTTTCATATAAAAATCTAAGTCTAGATGAGGAAAGTGAGTTAAATAAGGTTTCTTCAAATGAGTTTATCGATGAAACAATCTCTCGAGATAAGATAAGTATTCAGGTTACTAATTCCACTGAAATTGGAGGGCTTGGAAATAAGATTGCAAAAACTATCACAAACCTAGGGGGTAATGTCGTTCTGGTAAACTCTTCAAAAGACGAGGTAGGGGAGTCTGTCATTTATTATCAGGAGGAAACATATACTGTAAAAAAATTATCCAAAGTCTTAAACATCAAAGCTATAAAACACGAAACAAATTCAATTGCAGATATAATTGTTGTATTGGGGGAGGATCAGGGTAAATGAATATTTTTATTTGGGTGGTTATAATTGGAGTGATATCGCTTGTTTGGGCGTTCATTGCGCTAAGGAAAGAGAAGAGTAAAAAGGAATTAAATGAAGCTCAAAAAGATATTTCTAAGGGGAGAGTAATATTTCATTCTTCAGATTCTTCTGGGTCATCTTCTTCATAATCTGTATTTTTCTTGACTTTACCTTTACCGGTTTTTTTAAGGCTTAATTTTTTTTCAATAACATGCAGGAATGAAGGTTGATCTTTAAATTTATTTGCCCTCTTTAGTTCTCTTATGAAAATAGTAACATTCTGATGATTTGATGATTTAACAAACGCTTCATATTTGTTTCCACCGTTTAAAAACTTTATCAACCTTTTTCCTATATCATCCGGTAGTACTCCGATATATTTCTTACCCTGGGAAATAAAAATCTTTAATCTCTTAGCTGATAGATCTAATGATTGGCCCGTTCTTAGGGTATTGAGTACTTCTGCTTGAGCTAAATTAATTAAATCAACAACCTTTGTTTTTCCTGTTTCTTCGATGAATATATTATTCATATTTACTACAATTGTTGCCCCTTCATCAGATGAGTCGGAGGTAATTTTACTTAAGTTTTTTAGTGCAATTGAGTTAAGTGGGTCAATATCTAACACCTTTTGATAAGTGCTCTTTGCAGATTTACTTTTTCCTAAAATTGTATAAGCGAGCCCCATTCTGTTAAGTGCTTCAACGTCTTTTGGATTTTCATCAAGAAGAGATTTATTTAATTTAATAGCTTCATCCCAGTTGCCTTTAAGGGTAGCTTGAATGGCGAGATTTGAAGTTATTTTCATTGAGGATTTAATTGAAAAATTTTACTATTACAAATTGCAAAAGTCAATAATCAAATGGTAAAATATTAAGATTAAATTATGAGCGGACATTCTAAGTGGTCAACAATTAAAAGACAAAAAGGTGCAGCAGATGTAAAGCGCGGTGCAACTTTTACAAAAATTTCAAATGCAATAACTATTGCAGTGAAGCAGGGTGGGGGAATAGGAGACCCTGATCAAAACCCAAGACTTAGGCTTGCAATTGAGCTTGCTAGAAGTGCAAATATGCCAAAGGATAATATTGAAAGAGCAATTGCGCGCGCTACAAGTAAGGAAGCGGGGGATTTATTAGAATTAACATATGAAGGGTTTGCTCCGGGTGGCGTATCAGTATTAGTTGAAGCAGTTACAGATAACACTAATAGAACAACTTCTGAGGTAAAAAGTTTATTTAATAAGTCAGGTGCAAGCTTCGCAGGGCCTGGTGCTGTTGCATACCAATTTGATCAGTCAGGTGAGATTACAGTTTTAAAAAATGATAAATCAATTGATGATATTTTTTTATTGGCTGCTGAACTGGGCGCTCTAGATGTTGAGGATAGGGGAGAAGAAGTGGGAATATATACTCAAGTTTCAGATTTAGCTAAGATAAAAGAAGGATTAACGGCACAGGGTTTAAATGTAACAGGTGCTGAGATATCGAGAAAACCAAAAAATACAGTTGAAGTGGGGGAAGAACAGAAAGAAAAAATTGTTAACTTTCTATCAGCGCTTGAGGATATGGATGATGTTCAAAAAGTTTATTCCAATGTCAGTCTTTAAAAAACTAAATACTTCTGCTTTTTTTAAAAATAATATTTTCACAAAAAGACAACGTTTCGCAGTCGGTGTTTTAATACTTTCTGTTAGCCTTTTTCTAGTAGAGCATTTTCTAACAAGGTCGGGAATTTATTTAGTGGTTCTAGTTGCATTTCTAACAAATGGATTTTTGTATTGGGCACTTCATAAAGATTTAAAAGGGAATTTCACGCCACAGGTTTTCATTCTACCTTTCCTTTATACATTAGCATTCGGTTTGTTCTATTTCTCTTTACCACCCCGTCTTCTTGTGCAAATATTTTTAACAATTCTTTATTCCATAGGGCTTTACTCGGCATTTCTAAGCCAAAACATTTTCACAATCTCATCAGTTAGAACCATTGCGTTATTATCTAGCGCAAGAACAGTTTCATATGTATTGTCAATTTTCATATACGCCTTTTTCACAAACACAGTGTTTAGCTCACAGTTAAGTTTTTTCATAATTCTACCTTTAATTTTCGCTTATTCATTTCTATTAATAGTCCATTCATTATGGACTTATACACTTGAAAGGAAAGTGAAGACAGAAATAATTTGGGGACTGTTTTTAAGCACAGCGCTTACTCAGATGTCATTTTTGTTGTGGTTTTGGCC
>CAYORA010000001.1:44366-50027 GCA_964406285.1 uncultured Gammaproteobacteria bacterium | reverse complement strand
TAGGCGCTAGGAAGTAGAAAGTGATAACGTCGTAGAATAATACTTTTACGACGCCACGGAGGCTAAGATATCCGGAGAAGACCCTTTTTTCGTTCTAAATTTTTTCCTATATTTATTAAAATTTTATAATTCATTTTACTTTCAGTCGTCATATCTCTCTTTTTATTTGAATTGCTTAAAATTATTCCTCTCCCCCGCTATAGGATATATAGTTATTGTTATCTTGAGGCTAAATGAAGCTAAATTTGAATTACTATCACACTCATCCACGCATAGAGTAGGGGTAATTCACGGATTTGTGAGTTTTTCTAATAGTAGATTATTAGACCTACTTGTTTGATTTTTGCGGGGCTCTTTTAACTAAGGATCTATTAATGTAGACTTCAGTTGGTACTTGAGCCTCGCCAGACTCATCTGTAGGCAGAAAGCCATAGTTAATGCGTATATCTGGAATATTTTCCTTAGGATCTAATTTAACTTTAACCCATGAACCATTCTCAGTTATTCCAGTTACTTCAAATATTTCACCGATTGGAGCTTTTCCAATAGGAGCGGAGTCAGTAGATGGACCTCCACGTAACGTAGCGCCATCGTTTTCTTTAAGTTGTTCCATAATGTGCGGTCTATGACTTCCGATTTTTACTTCAGATAAAGGAGGTTGTCCTTCATGAATAACTCCAGTAGAAGCAATAGTTGCAGAAAGAGCGAGAGTGCCAATTCTCGTGGCTCTAGGATGCATTACAGCGAATTTAATTGCTGACTCTGGTATATTTGATAATCTGTCTGACATAAGAATGCTATTATAACTATAGGCCGAGAATATGTCAAGTTAAAATTAGGATTGTGGGTTTCCAACCTGAGTAGCTACAGTGTGTCCTGCGATAGATGCTAAACCTACTTTATCATTGGGCACTACTGTATCTCCAAATTCATTTTTTCCAATGATTTGACCATTTTCGAACTGAGCCCTAGCGATTCCGCCTTCATCATCAAGACGTGTAATATGAGCATCTGTAGCATCACTATGGCTTATAAAGCCTACTGTAGTAGTAATGTCTCCTAATGGGCTTTTATGTCCAAGCTCAACTGCGAGCCAAGGAGATTCTAGAATACCAGATGTCGGATCTGTGGCCATTACAACCGGAGTGTTTTCAATAACAAATGGGGTTTT
The DNA here is from genome assembly GCA_964406285.1 of uncultured Gammaproteobacteria bacterium. Classification (GTDB taxonomy): domain Bacteria; phylum Patescibacteriota; class Microgenomatia; order Levybacterales; family UBA12049; genus 2-01-FULL-39-10-A. The sequence goes on along the minus strand of CAYORA010000001.1, from coordinate 48,856 downwards.
GCCATCCCAAGGAATACCATTAATTGAGACTATATCATTCATTTCAATATAATTATCTCTCCCTTCTTGTCTATCATCGAATTCAGGTAAAAAAGGATCATGCCGAATTACTAAATCTTTTTCACCTTCTTTATGGATTTCAACTAGATATTTGTTCATGTCGATTTGAGTAATTAAGTTATTATAGCTCTGAAGTGTTTCTGCGGGGGGTTTGTTAACCTCGTCAACAATGTGCGCAGTTCCAGTTCCTCCGCCTGCTATTATTCCTAATGCTAAGGCAATATTTCTTATTCTATGACGCACGTTTGGGCCGTGGTCTTTAGAAGAGGTTACTCTTCTTGCTTGCTGAAGCCTAGGGTTATTAGAGCTTACCTGATCGACTGATCTAAATGCGCCTTGTGACGGTCTAATATCTCTTCCATGTATTCCTTCTGGCATGATTAATTTATATCATCCAAAGGATCTTATTTCAAACAGCTGGAAATTGAATTGGAACCTTTTTGTCTATTTGGGTAAAAAATTCCCACGCTTGAGGTAAAGAAGCCTTTCTCGCTGCATATGAATCAGATTGTCCTTTCCTGTATTCATATTCTGTTATTTCTCTACCATCTATTGCAAAGCCTCTTACTTGTAGAATATCGGTGGGTATTGGTGCTTCGAAAAAATATACATAGCTAGTTATATGCGGATGATGGGTTAATCTTCCTTCCGTGATAACCGGTATGCTCCCAAGTCTCGTTCCAAGCATGTTAACGGATCTTCCTCTTGGATCTAATCCTGAGTCAATGCTTAGTGATGCTACTTTTCCAAGTATTTTATCAGTAAGAGATTTGGGATTATCTTTTTCATGCATTGTAATTGCTAGCTCAGTAAACATAAGCTGCCATTATAATCTATCTCTCTTGACTATACAATTCCCCGCGTCGTATAATTAATCAGCTGTGGTGATCATGATTGATCCTTTTTACAACGCAAGCGTCGCAAAAAGGATCTGGCATAGCTATATATAATAATTAATGAATTATAGTCTGCCCATAAATAGCAGTAATCCTCGATATAGTCTGATCCACTTCGATATAGAAATTTTTCAAACGTGGCACTCTCCCCTCACCTCTGCTAAATGGCGTTTTTCTGAAAATTTAGCTTCAAATTTCAACTTATAGTATTATGGAAGAAAAACTTTTAAAGTATTCCAATGATTTTTTAGAATATCTCGAGATTGAAAAAAACTGCAGCAAGCTTACAATCAGAGACTACAGGCACTATTTAGATGTGTTTAGAGCCTGGTATTTAGAGACAATTCCTAATAAAAATCTCGAGAATATAGACCTTTCCGATATTAGAAAGTATAGGGTTTTTCTCTCTAATAAAACTGATGAGAAAGGTGCGGGGCTTAAGCGAGTTACGCAAAATTATTACATAATCGCTCTTCGATCTTTTCTTAGGTTTCTTATAAAAAATGACATAAAAGCTCTTGAGCCATCCAAAATTGATCTACCAAAGACTGAAAGTAGATCCCTCAAGTTTTTAGAACGGGAGCAAGTCGAAAGACTGGTTACCAGCCCAGATACTTCTAAGGAGGAGGGTGTAAGAGACCGCGCAATTATGGAGCTTTTATTCTCAACTGGACTTCGCGTATCTGAGCTAGTAAGTCTTAATCGGGATCAGATAAATTTAGACCGCAAGGAGTTCGGAATCATAGGTAAAGGCAGACGATCAAGAATTGTGTTCGTTTCAGATAGAGCCGCAGACTGGATACAAAAATACCTCAATCACAGAAAAGATGAATTTAAGCCTATGTTTATACGCTACTCGGGTGCTGTAATAGAAGAAAATAATGGCGAGAGAATGAGGCTTACTGCCAGAAGTGTTGAAAGAGTTGTGAAGAAATATGTAAGACAAGCCAGGATTCCAGTAGATGCTACGGTTCATACTCTACGTCATAGTTTTGCTACTGATTTGTTGACTAATGGCGCGGATTTAAGAAGTGTACAGGAAATGCTGGGACACAAGAATATAGCTACTACTCAGATATATACCCATATAACAAATAAGCAGCTTAGAGAGGTTCACAAGTCATTTCATAGCGGGAATGATTAGGAAGCTAGTTTCTGTCGTCTATCTTTTTCCTATAAAAATTAACCTTGGTTCTTGCTTTCGTTGCGAGTTCATAGTCGCCTTTTAATGTGGCTCTAACTTGTAATAAAAATGCTTTTTGAAACTTCTGTTCGTCCTTAGACATCTTAGTTAGTTTGATAAGTAAGAATTACAGTTACTTCGACATTGCTTTCGCCCGGAGTAATATTGCTGACTTCCCTCTCCGGGTTTTGGATTAAGACATCTCCACCCTGGGCTGAGTCTACTGCTTTTGTAGCTACGGAAAATGGCATTGGTATTCCTATCATTCCTGTGGATTCTGTTACATTTATTATTTTTCCAAGCTTTATTCCAGACGCGTCTGCAAGTCCTTCAGCAGATTTTTTTGCCATTTCTACTGCTTCTTTTCTTGCTTCATTTTTTAGTTCATTTTGTTTTTCATCATTTAACTTAAAAGCAATATTTCCTACCATATTTGCTCCTGCTTTTGTAGAAGCATCAATTACCTGATTGGTTTTTCCAATTGGAGATTCAACTTCAAAATTTTGAGATACACTATAGCCTGTTATTCTCTGGTTGTCTCCAGCAAAGCTGTAATTTGGATTTATATTGTAATTGGTGGTCTTGATATTTTCTTCATCTATTCCCTGTTCTTTTAGAGCGTTTATGATCCTTGCAGAGGCTTCATTAGCTTGGTTTTGCGCTTGTTCTACAGAAGTACCTTGAGATGTTACTCCTAAATTGATTACAGCTTGATCTGGGGCAGCTGAAGCCTTACCAGTGCCTGTTGATTGAAAAACGTCAGTGGTAGCTGTATTTACATTATTTACTGCGAATGGAATAGGGCCTACAAATTTTGTATAAACGAATAGAAGAATGAAGAAAACGACAATTGCACCAATAAGATCAACTCCTCTTTTTTCCATGGATATATATATCTAAATACTATCTTAGGGGTTTGTCAAGTGGGGACAAGCTAACTTATAAGCTGCAGTCTACTGTAACGAGGTCACCTTTGTAGAGAGCTTTATTTTCATTCTTTTCTTTAATTGAAAGATAGTATTTTCCTGTTCCGCAGGTTCTTTTGGAGATTTTCCAGTAGCTGTCGTTATTAATAACCTTTACTCTATTAGATTCGATTCCCTTAACAACTACATCCTTAACTCGTGGAGTTAGAGTCGGAGTAGGAGCTTGAGTTGGAGCAATTGTAGGCACAAAAATATTAACGGCTGAGGCTAGTTTTTGATTATTAGGAGTAAAATTTGAAATTGTAAAAATTATAGTAGGTAAAATCACAAGAACTGACATAAATGAAATAACGATCGCGAGTTTTCGCTTTACAGTTCTTTTATTTGGATCAGGTTTTGTATAGATATTTTGAAAACCTTCTCCCCAGTAATTCAATTCAATATTTTCGTTATTATTCATAGTGCGCGGATTTTAGCACACTATAAGTTTGGAAGTCAACGAAGATTAGATTGTCGTTGTAGTCTTTGTTTAGGTATAACCCCTAACTACGAGATTATTTAATGGAGTTTTCGGTAGCTTTAACCAGGTTTTCCATCAGGCATGCTACATTTACCGGTCCTACGCCACCTGGAGTTGGCGAATAAAAACTTGCTACGTTTTCAACATCTGAATTGTTATAATCCCCTCTTAATTTTCCACCCTCATCAGTATAAAGCCCGACTCCTATAAGAATTACTCCTTTTCTGAATTGTTTTGTGGAAAGAATGGTTTTTCCGACGGCTGTAATTATAATATCTGCTTCTTTTAAGATTTTTTCTTTATTTGGGGTTTTAGAGTCAATTACTTGAGGCTTAAGTTTATGTTTTTTTAAAAGATCAATAATTGGCTTTCCCGCGGTCTCCCCTTTTCCAATAACTGCAATTTTTTGATCTTTGATCCATTTGGTGAATTTTTCTGGGTGTTTACTTTCTTTAAAAGCTTTTTTTATGAGAAGAAATGAAGCTTCTGCTACAGGAACCGGATATTTTGAGTGTTTTCCAAATCCATCTACCTCTTTTATGCCTGAAATAAGCTCGGTTAAAGAATCTACGTCTACATTTGGACCAGCCGGTCTTTGGATAATAATTCCTTGAATTTTAGGATTTTTATCCAGCTTTTTGATTAGCTTGGTTAATTCTTCATGGGTAGTTTCTGACGAAGTGGGAAAAACTTTAACTTTTGCACCGATTTCTTCAGCTTTAATGCTCTTTTGCCTTACATAAATTTTAGAGGCTTCATTATCTCCCATAAGAATAATGGCCATGGTTGGAATAATTTTTTTCTTTTTTAATTCTTCTACGCGCTGTTTTAATATTTCTAGGATTTCAGAGGAAATTGCTTTGCCGTCTAATTTCATTTATTCAACACAGGTTATAGCTGCGATT
>CAYORA010000001.1:41286-44266 GCA_964406285.1 uncultured Gammaproteobacteria bacterium | reverse complement strand
TTATCAAGCTTTATAGCAACTATTCCAGATTTTCTAATATTTTCAAACTCAGACTTTGCTGTTTTCTTAACTGTTCCATTTCTGGTTGCTAAGAAGACATGCTTAAATTCATCGTCCTTGTTATAAGTAATAAATGATTCTACCTTCTCTCCTGCTTCTATATTGATTAAATTGACCACCGCTGTACCTTTGCTTGTTCTAGAGGATTCGTCAATTTCATACGCTTTAGTCTGATAAACCTTTCCTTTATTTGTGAAGAAAAGAATATTGTCATGAGTCATAGTGGAGCGTATATTCATGATTCCATCTTCGTCTTTTGTGGTCATGCCTTTAACTCCTTTTCCTCCTCTTTGCTGAGTTCTGAAGCTTGTCAGGCTCTGTCTTTTAATATATCCAGTAGTGGTTAGGGTAATTACGGTTGGTTCATTTGGAATAAGATCTTCTTCTGAGAATTCTCCAACTTTTCCTTTGTAGACTTTGGTTCTTCTTTCATCAGCATATTTTTCTTTAAGATAACTGGATTCATCTTTTACAATCTTTAATATTTTCTCTGGATGAGCTAAGAGATCTTCAAGATATGCGATTGTCTCTTTAACCATTTGGTATTCATCTTCGATTTTTTGTCTCTCAAGAGCTGCTAGGCGTCTAAGTTGAAGATCCAAAATAGCTACAGCTTGAAGTTCTGAAAGCTTGAATTTCTTCATCAAGTTTTCCTTTGCATCATCTTGGGTTTTGGATTCTCTTATTGTTTTTATAACAGCGTCGAGGTTATCTACTGCGATTTTCAGTCCTTCTAAGATGTGGAGTCTAGCTTTAGCTTGTTTAAGTTCAAACTCAGATCTCTTCTTAATGATTAAATATCTGTGCTTTATGTACTCTTCTAGAATTGATTTGAGGTTAAGAGTTTGAGGTGTATTATCAACAAGCGCTACTACATTTGCTGAGAAAGTGGTCTGAAGACTTGTATATTTGAAAAGATTATTTAGAACTCTTTTTGGTGAAGAATCTCTCTTTAGTTCAACTACAACTCTAATTCCATGTCTATCTGATTCATCTCTAAGATCTGAGATACCCTCAATTTTCTTTTCTCTTACGAGCTCTGCGATTCTAGCAACAAGTAGTGCTTTATTAACCTGATATGGAAGCTCTGTAATGATAATTGCTGATTTTCCCTGTCCGATTTCTTCAATGTCAGCTTTTCCACGAATTAAAATTCGGCCTCTACCGGTTGTATAAACATTCTTAATTTCTGCTATATCGTAAATGCTACCGGCCGTTGGAAAATCAGGCCCTTTTATGAATTCTAATAATTCGTCTACTGTCACGTCACTTGTGACTGTAAAAGGATCTAGATTTACCTTAGTTTTATCAATCATGAAGTTTACTGCGTCAATTACCTCACCTAGATTATGTGGCGGGATTTTAGTAGCCATTCCGACGGCAATTCCCTCACTACCCATTAAAAGAAGATTTGGGAGTTTTGCAGGAAGATAAACTGGTTCCTGAATAGTATCATCAAAGTTGCCTGTAAAGTCTACGGTCTCTTTATCAATATCTAGGAGCATTTCTCCTGTAATTGCTGCCATTCTCGCTTCTGTATAACGCATGGCGGCTGGTGGATCTCCATCCATACTCCCGAAGTTTCCTTGCCCGTCAATTAGAGGATATCTCATTGAAAAGTCCTGAGCGAGACGAACAAGCGCGTCGTAAATTGCAGTATCTCCATGAGGATGGAATTTTCCCATTACTTCTCCAACAATCTTTGCACTCTTTGAATATTTAGCGCTATGGGAAAGATTCAGTTCATCCATGGCGAAAAGAATTCTTCGATGAACTGGTTTTAATCCATCTCTAACATCTGGGAGTGCGCGGGAGACGATAACTGACATTGCGTAATCCAAATACGCACGTTTCATTTCTTCTGATATTCCGGTCTGGTGAAGTTTTCCTATGTCGGCCATTCGTTATAGTTTGATTAAATTTTTTGGACAGTTCATATTGAAACTTTTTCTAGTTTTTATACTAGAAATGAGGCAATTAATAATGCAACAATGTTCAACACTTTGATCATTGGGTTAATTGCCGGACCTGCTGTGTCTTTATATGGATCTCCAACTGTGTCTCCAGTAACTGCAGCAGCGTGAGCAAAGCTACCTTTTCCTCCGAATTTTCCTTCTTCGATATATTTTTTAGTGTTATCCCAAGCTGCTCCTCCTGTAGTCATTGAAATCCCAACGAATAACCCTGTTACGATAGATCCGATTAATAGTCCTCCGAGAGCTTTAGGGCCTAATAAAAATCCAACTAAAATTGGAGCTACGACTGGAATAAGTGCTGGAACAATCATTTGCTTAATAGCTGCGGTTGTAACGATGTCTACTGCTTTTGCGTATTCTGGTTTTTGTTTTCCAGTCATAATGCCCTTAATTTCTTTAAATTGGCGTCTAACTTCATCAACTACTGCAACTGATGCTTTTCCTACTGCTTCCATTGCGAGAGCCCCAAAGAAATAAGGAAGAGCTCCTCCGATAAATAATCCAATAATTACTCTTGGATCAGAAAGTGTAAACGATGCAGCTGTAATATCTCCTCCAAGATGAACCAATTCCTCAGTGTAGCTAGCAAATAGAACTAATGCTGCAAGTCCTGCAGAGCCAATTGCGTATGCTTTAGTAACAGCTTTTGTGGTATTTCCAACTGCGTCTAATGGATCCGTAACATTTCTAACTTTTTCTGGAAGTCCTGACATTTCTACAATTCCTCCAGCATTATCTGTGATAGGTCCAAATGCATCAATTGCAACAACAATTCCGGTTAGAGAAAGCATGGACATAGCTGCAATCGCGATTCCATAAAGACCCGCCAATTCATATGCGACAAGTGTTCCAGCTGAGATAAGTAGAATTGGAAGAAGAGTTGATTTCATAGAGATCGCGAGTCCTGCGATAACGTTTGTTCCGTGACCTGTATTTGAAGCTTC
>CAYORA010000001.1:32646-41186 GCA_964406285.1 uncultured Gammaproteobacteria bacterium | reverse complement strand
ACTAGAGCAAGTCCACAAACCATAAGTCCTGTGACTGCTCCACCTTTAAATGCCATTCCAAATGCTTTTGCTAATCCTGATTTTGCTGCTTCAGCTGTTCTGATATTGCTTCGTACCGCTACAGCCATTCCAAATATACCAGCGATTGAAGAGAATACCGCTCCAATTGCAAATCCGATTGCTGTGTAAGAACCGAATACGAAATAAAGTCCTGCAAGCATGAGAACTCCAATGATCGCGATAACTAGATACTGTTTCCTCATGTAAGCGTTTGCTCCCTGAGAAATAGCGTCAGCTATTGCATTCATTTTTTCATCCCCTCTTGGGTTTCTGAGAATTACAAAACTTAAATATGCTCCGTAAAGGATGGAAAGAATTCCTGCTCCGATACAGAGGTTGAGGGCATTATTTAGAATGAACGATAAATCCATAAAAATGTATTATAGCAATTTCAGCTTGACTCCTCAACAATTATTATTGATTTGATGTTTAAACATCAAGAGTCGCTGTCTTTGCATTATTTTGAATAAAATGTTTCCTAGGTGGAACTTCGTCTCCCATAAGCATAGTAAATACTGCATCCGCTTCTTCAGCGTCATCAATATTAACTTGTTTTAGAACTCTGTTTGCAGGATTCATGGTAGTTTCCCAAAGTTGTTCCGGATTCATTTCTCCAAGACCTTTGTATCTTTGGATCGAATAACCCTTTTTAGTAGTTGGAGTTGATGTTTCCCCGTCCCCTTCTCCATCGCCAACAGCCAAAGCTAAATCGTCTGCTTTTTTACCACCCTTTAATATAGTGTCTTTTTCCGAGTCAGAATATGCATAGTGAGCATTTTTTCCCATTTGAATTTTATAAAGTGGAGGTTGAGCAATAAATAAGTAGCCGGCTTTAATTATCTCTGGAAGGTGTCTATAAAAGAAAGTAAGAATTAGAGTTTCGATATGTTCACCGTCTACGTCAGCATCTGTCATGATAATGATTCTTTGATATCTTAACTTATCAAATTTAACAGTCTCACCTATCCCCATTCCAAGCGCGATAATAAGATTTTTAACTTCTTCATGTTCAATAATTTTATCTAGTCTTGCTCTTTCAGTATTTAATATTTTTCCTTTTAATGGAAGAATCGCCTGGAATTTTCTGTCTCTTCCCTGCTTTGCGCTTCCTCCTGCTGAATCTCCCTCTACTAAGTAAAGTTCAGAAAGTGCTGGATCTTTTTCCTGACAATCTGCAAGTTTTCCTGGTAAGCTTGATCCTTCTAGTGCGCCTTTTCTAAGAATTGCTTCTTTTGCAGCTTTTGCAGCAAGACGAGCCTTTGCAGCCAAATAAACTTTTTCCAATATCTTTCTTGCGTCACTTGGGTTTTCTTCAAAATATGTAGAAAGTCCTTCCTTAGCGATTGTCTGAACAATTGGTTGGATATCTGCATTTCCTAATTTTCCTTTTGTCTGTCCCTCAAACTGGATATTATCCTGAGGCATTTTTACATAAACAACAGCTGTTAACCCTTCTTTAGTGTCATCTCCTGTAATTCCCTCTTCGTCATTTTTAAAGCTTCCAATCTTTTTTCCATAATCATTTATTGCTCTGGTCAAAGCCATTCTAAATCCAGTTAAATGAGTTCCACCGTTAACTGTATTAATTACATTTACATAACTTTCTACGTTTTCTGTATAGCCATCGTTATACTGAACTGCGATATCTACTTCTACGTCCTTCTCTTGTTTGGAAATAAAAATAGTTTTGTGGATTGGTCCCTTGTTGTCGTTTAGCTTAGTAACTAATGCTGTTATTCCTCCCTCGAAATAATAATTTACTTCTTTTTCTTTTCCCTCTCTTAAGTCCATGAAGTGGAAGAAAAGTCCTGGAACGAGGTATGCTCTTTCGCGAATTGCCTTTTTAACTATATCGAATTCGAACTCAACCGTAGAAAAAATTTCTTTATCTGGAAGAAATGTGGTCATGGTTCCTGTTTCTCTTTGGTTGATCCCGTCAATATCTAATCTGGATTTTGGAAGAACTTCTAATTTACTTTTTGCGACTCCCCTAGCATAGTCCTGTGTATAAATTTTTCCGTCTCTATTTACTTCTACCCAAACCCATTCTGAAAGCGCATTTACAACTGAGGCTCCTACTCCGTGTAATCCTCCTGAAATTTTGTATGCGCTTCCTCCGAATTTTCCTCCGGCATGTAATTTGGTCATAACCATTTCAAGCGCAGGCTTATTATAATTTGGCACCATGTCTACTGGAATTCCGCGTCCATCGTCTGCTACTGTGGCAGAGCCATCATTATTTAGCATAATCCAGACATTCTTAGCGTTCCCAGCCAAAGCCTCGTCTACGGAGTTATCTATAATTTCGCGAAGTGATTCATGAAGACCGATGATGTCTGTACTTCCGATGTACATTCCAGGGCGTTTTCGAACAGGTTCTAGACCTTCTAGGACTTGGATATTTTTACCGGAATATTCGTTGGGGTTTGTTTTAGCCATGAAAAATTAATTATAGACTATCTTAGCAAAAAAAACGATCAGTTTCTAGAGCTTAATGATGATCTGTTAAACCCTCCTGCGCTCTTATTTGATCTCTGAATGCGGTTAGGGTTTGTCCATTTCCGCGTGTAGCCCATAATTCATTTACAATTTCTTTTCTTAATCTAGCTGGTGCTTGGTCTCCAATTATACTCGTTAAGCTTTCAAGTCGTTTTGGTGCCCAAGTCGCGACCGGAGATCTAACAACTGTAGATCTATCGACAATTTTTCTCGTAGGCCAATTTATTCTTTCCATAGGCTCATATTATATCAAATTTGAGGCTAATTTTGAAGACTTTCTATCTGGTTAAGTAAATCTTTTTGATTACTACTAGGCACTGCATTCATAGAGCTTTGGATTTGCATGACTTGGTTATATGCAGCTTTATAATAGTTAAGAACCCTAGAAGTCACTATTATAAATAGACCAGTGGCAATTACAGTGACTGCGATTGTGATAATTCCCACAAACTGCGCTCTTCTGTCATCTTTTAAGAAATATTTAACTCCAGGAATTATTCCAAATGGAGGGATAAGAATTGCAGCTACTATAATAGTAATAGATTTCGCGAGTGAAAATTTGAAAGGCGGCTCTTTTATCTTCTTCCCGCAGTTAGGACAAAAATAAAAACTCTCTTGAACCGCGCTTTTACAATACTTACATGAATTCACATAATTGATGGTTTCAAAAAAGAGGCTTTATGTCAATTTACTTAAATTAGACTCCTTCTGAAAAACGAAGCAAATATCCACTTGGATCCATAACAAGTATCTCTCTGTTTTTGTGAGGAATATCGTTTTCCATATATGTGCTTACTTTTACGCCACGCTTTAGGGGGTAACTATTTTCTTCAAGCATTTTAATTATTTGATCTAGTTCGTTGGTTTCAATCTCTAAGTTTAATCCTCTTCCATAGGGATATTCAGGTTTTCCGTTATGCCACTCTTCATCATCGTCTTCTTCCTGAATCATTAACTGACTACCTTGATAAGATAAGAAAGCAAACTTTGGATTTTCCCTCGTGTATTCGACTTTAAATCCTAGAATATCTCGATAAAAAGATAGACTTTTTTCGAAATCTAAAACATAAAGCTCAGGTATTAATGAATTATATTCCATCTAACATAGGATACTATTTTTCAGCTCAAATTTGAAGTTAGCTTCTCAAGGCCTGGCCTTGCGTGCGTAGATTTCTATAGGTTAAGAAATAGATTTTCGAGGGCGAGGCGGGGGTTGGCGTTTGTTGTCTTCAAATCGTAGTGAGTTAGTTCGAGTTTATGGATTAGTTTCCTTAACTTTAAAGCTTCTTCTTTGTCTTCTACTTTTTCTAACATTCTTTCTCGTGCTGATAATATCGCGCCTTCGAGCCATTTTATCGCCTCTGTTTTTTCTTTAGATACTACTTGCGCTAAATGAAGTCTCTCCCCTGCTCCATTTAGGGAAAGGATTTTTTCTAAAGCTTCATCATCTGTTTTAATTTCCTCGGCTTCTATTTCTATAATTTTTGCCCGTGACAAAACAGTTGGGAGAAATGCTAAATGATTATCAGTAATTAAAAAAATTAATGAGCTGGGTGGTGGTTCTTCCAAAAGTTTTAGCATCGCGTTTTGGGCGTCAGGGGTCGCTCCCTGCTGCATTACTACAAATAAAGCTTTTTTATCTCCTTTAAAAGGCCGCAAGAATATTTTTTCCTGAATTTTTCTTACATCTTCAATTCCGAGTGCTTTTTCAAATTCCAGAATTTGCCTGTCAAACTCGTCGATCATAAGTTTGTTTGCCTCAAATAGCGCATGCTCGTGGGCTTTTTTCAAATCTTTAGAAGTCACTATAAAAGTATTCATAAGCTTAAGTTCCCTTGATTTATATCACACTTTTAAATACTATTATAGTAATGCCCGCGATTGCTTCAACACAGACCGCGTTATCTGACGCGCTTTATCAACAGCGCTTGCTTAGCCCTGCGCAATATAACGATATAAAACTTAAAGTCGTTACTCAGGGAATTCCGGAGGAAGATGTTTTAAATTCACTAAATGTTGTTAATGAAGATAAATTATCTGAAACTAAAGCTAGGCTTTTAGGTGTTCCGTACATTTCTATGGATGCTACTTCATTTTCTCCACAGGCTTTAGGGCTTGTACCTGAGGCAGTCGTTCAAAGATTTAATTTAATTCCATTTGCATATGACGAGAGAAGTAGGACTCTTTCTATCGCGATGGCCAATCCGGTAGATCTGGATGCTCTTTCTTTTGTCCGCCAAAAAACTGGGCTTAATATAAAAGCTTTTGCAGCAAGTCCAAGGGGTGTAAAGCAGGCCATAGATATGCAGTACAAGCAGCAACTAGTAGGTCAAGTCGGTGAAGCTTTAAAAGAAACAGAGGACGTTAATAAAACTAAAACAGTTGATGCTACCCAAATTGCGCAAATCATTAAAGAGGCTCCAATTGCTAAAATTGTGTCCACTATTCTGGAATATGCTGTAAAAAGTAGAGCTTCAGATGTACACATAGAGCCACAGGAAGAAAGAGTTAGGGTTAGATACAGAATTGATGGAATTTTATATGATCGCCTAAGTCTTCCAAAAAGTGTGCAGGAAGCGGTAACTTCCCGTATCAAAATTCTTTCTGAAATGAAAATTGATGAACACCGCGCTCCCCAGGATGGAAGATTTAATTTTAAAATTGAAGACAAGGAAGTCGATCTTCGTATTTCAGTTTTGCCTGCTGCCCACGGCGAAAAAATCGTAATGAGGTTACTCCGAAAAAGTGGTGGAATTCCAACCCTTGAGGAATTAGGTTTGGTAGGGACCGCGCTTCGAAACTTAGAAACAAATATGCTTAGGCCTCACGGAATAATTATCGTTTGTGGACCTACTGGATCTGGAAAAACCACTACTCTTTATTCTGTTCTAAATAAACTTAATAGCCCTAAGGTTAATATCATGACTCTTGAAGATCCGGTCGAGTATGAAATGCCAGGAATTAACCAGGTGCAAATAAATTCATCAGTTGGGCTCACATTTGCTACAGGACTACGCGCTTTTCTTAGACAGGATCCAAATATCATCCTTGTAGGAGAAATTAGAGATAAAGAGACTACGGACTTAGCGATTCAAGCCGCGTTAACAGGACATTTGGTTTTCTCTACGCTTCATACTTCAAATGCTGCGGGGGCGCTTCCCCGTCTTATAGATTTAGGAGCTGAAACTTTTCTTCTCTCTTCAAGTATAAATGCGATTGTCGGACAGAGAATTGTAAGGCGTCTTTGCCAAACATGTAAATCTGCATACCCTCCACCACCACAGCTCTTAGATATGATGAAAAAAGAACTAGGTCCGATTTTTCCATCAGGAGAAGCGAAGTTTTATAAAGCTATTGGTTGTGCAGAATGTGATAGCTCCGGATATCGCGGGAGAGTTGGAGTATTTGAAGTTTTACCTGTTTCTCCGAAAATAGCTGAAATGATTTTAAAAAGAGCTGACAGCCCATCTTTGGAACGCGAAGCAATCGCAGAGGGAATGATTACAATGAAGCAGGATGGTTATATTAAAGTATTAAATGGAGTAACAACTGTCGAAGAAGTTTTGCGTGTTGCACAAGAGTAATCTTGCTGATGGCGTATTGCTAATAGCGAATATTAGGAACTAATTTGTACCTATATAGCGCAGCGGGCTATTTGCCATTTGCTATATACTAAATTTATGGATATTAAAGAGTTATTAAATTTAACAGTAAAGAATAAAGCTTCAGATTTGCATCTTTTAGTCGGAATTCCTCCCACAATTAGACTGGATGGAGTTCTGAATCCTCTTTCCAATTATCCGCCTCTAACGAATGAAGTTTTACAGGCGATGATTTTTTCTGTAATTAGTCCTCATCAAAAAGAAATTCTTTTAGCTAATAAAGAGTTAGATTTCTCTTTTGGTTTTGCTAGGGATGCAACAGGAAATGAAGGGCGTTTTAGAGTAAATATTTATTATCAAAGAGGATATATATCTGGGGCTTTTAGATATTTAGAGCCAAGAATCAGATCTATCGAGGAGCTTAAACTTCCAAAAATTTGTAATGATTTTGCCAAATTAAAGCAGGGATTTGTCTTAGTCACCGGACCTACTGGACATGGGAAATCTACCACATTAGCTGCAATGATTAATGAAGTAAATATGAATAGATCTATGCATATTCTTACCATCGAAGACCCTATTGAATATGTTTATCCGATTGGCAAAAGTATAGTTAGCCAGCGTGAAATGGGACAAGACTCGCATTCATGGAATTATGCATTGCGCTCAGCTCTTCGCGAAGACCCAGATGTAGTATTGGTTGGAGAAATGAGAGATCCCGAAACTATTGCTGCTGCGATAACAATTGCTGAAACCGGGCATTTAGTCTTCTCTACTCTACACACAAATTCAGCGTCTCAAACAATAGACAGAATGATTGACTCTTTTCCTCCAAGCCAGCAACCCCAGGTTAGGATTCAGCTCGCCTCAACCCTAAAAGGAATTATTTCCCAAAGATTGCTTCCCCAAATTAATGGAGGTAGAGTTCCAGCTGCAGAAGTTCTTATCGGAAATAATGCTGTAGCCACAAATATTAGAGATGGAAAAACTCATTTGATTGACTCTATTATCGAAACTTCACAGGACGCTGGAATGATAAGCCTTGAGTCTTCTTTGTCATCCCTGGTTATGTCTGGAACGATAAGTCTAGAAACCGCAAAAAGCTACGCAACTCGCCCCGACGATTTACTTAGAATGGTTGTCTAAATATGAGATTAAGGTATAAAGCAGTTTCTCAAGATGGGAAAAAAGTTAGAGGATTTGTAGAAGCAAAGGAAATTAAAGATGCCGCTTATTATCTTAGACAGAGAAATTTAATTCCTATTCAAATTAGCAAAGAGGCAGAATACGAGCTTCTTAAGAAAGTTCCATTTGTAAATAAAACAAAATCCAAAGACTTAATTCTTTTTACCCGCCAGCTTTCTTCAATGCTTGCGTCAGGTCTTACCCTAATTAAATCTCTTGAGATTTTAAAAGAACAATCAAATAATAAATATCTCCAGGAAACAATTGGAGGGATTCTTTTAGATTTAGAAGAAGGAAAATCATTTTCGGATTCTATAGCTAAATATCCGGATGTTTTCCCTCAGATTTATGTTTCGCTTGTTAAGGCAGGAGAATCATCAGGGTTACTTGATAAAATTTTCTTAAGGTTAGCCACTAACTTAGAAAAACAACATAAACTTAAAAATACAGTAAGAGGAGCATTAATTTATCCGGTTATCGTTATCTCTCTTATGGTTATAGTTATGTTAATTCTAATGGTATTTGTTATTCCAGAACTCTCTAAGCTTTATGATAGTTTGGGTGTAACTCTTCCCTTTGTTACCAGAGTAGTTGTAGGAATTTCTGGAGTAGTTGGGAAAATCTGGTTTTTATTAGTTGGATTATTTGCTGTTTTTGTTTATGGATTTTTAAGGTGGAAAAGAACTCCAACGGGAAAAGAGATTTATGATAGAAATATCTTAAGATTTCCTCTATTTGGAAAAATAATTAAACAGACTATTCTCACAGAATTTTCAAGGACTTTTGGATTACTGGTGGGAACCGGAACATTAATCGTGGACGCTTTAAATCAGAGTGCAGGCGTTACTGGTAATTTTGTTTATGATAAGTCGATCAGGGAAATTTCTAAAAGAGTGGAAAAAGGAGTTCCTGTGGGAGAGGCTATGAGTAGTTATTCCTACTTTCCTCCCCTATTAATACAGCTAGTAAAAGTAGGAGAAGAAACGGGAAAAATGGACGAAAATTTACTTAAAGCGTCAGAATATTTTGAGGAAGAAGTAAATCAAGCGGTAAAAACTCTTACAACTGCGATGGAGCCTTTTATTATGATAGTTTTAGGAATAGGCGTAGGATTTTTAGTTTTCTCGGTTATCACACCAATTTACAGTATTCTTAATGCTGTACAGTAAAATCAGGCACAAACTGACCACTTGA
>CAYORA010000001.1:19332-32546 GCA_964406285.1 uncultured Gammaproteobacteria bacterium | reverse complement strand
AAAAATTATCTGGCAATAATGATTTATACATGAAAAAACTGCTCGAATTACTTAAAAAACTTTTAGGTAATAAATCCTCTAATGGTACTTCTTCAGGTTTTACACTTATAGAGCTTTTAATAGTAATTGCTATTTTAGGTATTTTAGCTGGAGGACTTCTACTCGCTATTGATCCAGCAGAAAAGTTAAGGCAAGGAAATGATACTAGAGCTATCAACGATGTAAGCCAGACAGCAGCAAAAATTGAACAATATGCTATTTCAACAAGTAATGGAGTGTACCCTGCAGCTACGGGAACTCCAGCGGATGATGTACCAGCAATAATTGGTAACCCTACTCCTCCAAATGCAAGCTATGTATATACATATGTAGTTAATGCAAATAACACATTTATTCTATATGTCGATGCGCTTCAGTCTAAGAAATATAACGGTGTTAATACGAGAAGGTTTTTGTACGAATCTGCTAAAGGAAAATCATGCTTTAGACCAAATACAGCTACTACCTGTCCATAACTTGACGAACTGGGAAGAATTAATTATGCTCACTTAGGTGAGCATTTTTTTTGTCTTTCTAATTGGGTTATTCTTCGGATCTTTTTTAAATGTTCTCATCGACCGCTTGCCCCGTAACGAAAAAATAACAGGTAGAAGTTACTGCGAAAATTGTAAAAAAACACTTACCTGGAGAGATCTAATTCCGGTTATTTCTTTTGTTTATCTCAGAGGAAAATGTAGATATTGTAAAAAGACGCTTTCTTATCAGTATCCTTTGATGGAAATACTAACTGGAATTATGTTCGCATTGACATTTAATTTTTCCCTGAATGGTTCAGTGCTTAATTTTAATAATAACTACCTAGATACAGTAATAACTGAGTTTTTTATAGTTAGCTTGATTTATTATTTATTTATAATCTCTTCTTTTATAGTTATATTTTTTACAGATCTTAAGTATGGAATAATTCCAGATAAAGTGTTGATTCCAGCAACCCTAGTTACATTCATATATTTATTAGTCGCTCCATCCATAAGTCAAACTACCTATTCTGGATTAATGCATCCAATTCTTGTTAACTTTCTATCTGCGCTTGGTGCTTTCATATTTTTCTTAGCTATATTTCTTCTTACTCGCGGAAAAGGAATGGGGTTTGGAGACGTAAAGTTAGTATTCTTCTTAGGACTAGTATTAGGCTTTCCTGGCACTCCCCTAGCCCTTTACATAGCGTTCTTGACAGGAGGACTGGTGGGCATCATACTTATTTTATGGAAGAAAAAGTCACTAAAGCTTGCCGTTCCATTTGGTCCATTTTTAATAATGGGAGCTTTAATAAGCTTCTTTTTTTCAGAATATATAATACCGCTAATTCTTCCTTACTTTTATTAAAATCCAAAGGTTTTACATTAGTTGAAATTATAATTGTCGTTGCTCTAATCGGTATTTTAGCCGGAGGTTTAATAACTATAATTGATCCTGCAGGGCAACTTAAAGGATCGAGAGACTCTAAAAGAAAATCGGATCTAAAACAAATTCAGGCAGCTTTAGAACTTTATAGAGCAGATCAGGGAGTGTACCCTAACAGTGCTGATAGTGAGTTTGGTAATGACGCTGCAAATTACAATTCGGATAGTTCCTTGGTGGATGATCCGCTAAACGTACAGGCTACTTATCTTCAGACAGTTCCTAAGGATCCACGTTCTGGTGCTCACTACTATTATTGTTCAAGCAGCTCATGTGGTACAAGTAGTGGTTATACGCTTTATGCCTGTTTAGAAAAAACTAATGATCCCGACAAATCAACCGGTACACCCCCCTCCGGTTTTTGCGCAGCGGGTTCATCGTTCATTTCAGTTACTAACCCATGATATTTAAAAAAGGTTTTACATTAATAGAAATTCTTGTTTCCATGGCAATAATACTTCTGTTATCTGTTGGATCACTAGTAGGATTTAGTCAGTTTAGTAAAAGACAAAACCTCAACATATCAGTTGATGTATTAAAGAACACACTAAATGAGGCAAAGGCCAAATCACAAGCACAGGTTGTTATGACAACCCAATGTAAACAAAGCGGTAGAATTTTAGTGGGTTATCAGGTAAGTTTTAATACTTCGACAGATCCGGATACATATACACTTGAAGAAGTTTGCACAAGTAGAGCTGCAACTCTTTCTCAGGAGGTAAAAAAAATAACACTTCCAAAAGATGTCGAATTTAATTCTCCACCTTCTACTCCAGTTAGATTTTTACTTTATCCGGGGACCGTCAATTCCTCTGCTGTGATAAGTCTTAAAAGTGGAACCAGAAGTCGTACGGTAGATGTGGATTCAGCGGGAATCATAAAATGAGAAGATATTTTTTCTTAGATAATAAAGGTAGTACTTTGGTTGAGTCACTCCTTGCTTTAACTTTTGCAGTTGTAATTATCACTGCTGTGGTAATCGCTGTTACAACTGCAGTAAGTAACTCCACTTTTACACGAAATCAGAATGAGGCGACTCAGTTAGCACAAGAGGGTCTTGACATCGTACGATACATGAAAACTTCAAATTACGTAGCTTTTAGTGCACTTGATGACACCATAGAATACTGCCCGGACGCTTCAGGAGAGCTATTACCAAATCCTGAATCTGTTTGCTTTGATGGAAATTTCCAGAAAACAATCAGGATTGATCACGCAGGTGGGATCTATCCCACCCCAATGGGTGGTAGAGCCTGTCAGGTTCTGAACTCCACTTTTGTCACTTCTGAAGTAAGCTGGACAGATGCAAAATGTAATGATGGAGAATATTGTCACAAAGTGGCCCTAAATACATGTTTAAGTGATTTAGATCAGTTAACTAATCCATGAATAAAAAATTTTCTTTAGGTTTTACTCTAATTGAATTACTAGTGTCAATTGCCATAATCATAACAACAACAACTGTAGTTGTGGCAATTCTTGCATCTTCATTTACCGGAATTACTAAAAGTTCAATCTCAGAGGACGTTAGACAAAATGGAAATAGTGCGCTAAGTCGAATGACACGTACGATACAGTTTGCGGAATCATTCCAGGGTGTAAGTAAAGATGGCGTTGATTATGTACCGAGCTGCAGTTTATCAGGTGGAGAAACTTATAACTATGTCAAAGTTAAAACAAATACTCAAATAGTGACACTCTCATGTACGAATGCAGACATTATGATGGGAACCTCATCGTTATTAGATAAAAATAAAGTTTCAGTTTTGAAAGATTCATGTGCGATAACTTGTTTGCAGGAAAACATATCAACGCCTCCGGTAATAGGAATTAGCTTTGGACTTTTTAATGCTTCTGCTACAGATCAAAAAAAATCTGAAAGCTTCTTCTCTACCAGTGTGAAAATGAGAAACCTCTGAGTTGACATAGGCATGTATCATTGTTAGTCTTAAAGTATGGGTCTTTTTAATACAAAAGAAAGCCAAACGCCGCACAAAATTCCTCAAAATTTTGCGGGCCAAAGTGGTCAGATCCTTCTCATAGTTGTTCTAGCTGCCGTCGTTTCATTAACCGTCGGACTTTCCGCAGTATCTAGAAGTATTACTAATACAAATGTAACTACAGAAGAAGCAAATTCTCAAAAAGCATTATCTGCGGCTGAGGCTGGAGTTGAGCAACTTATTAAACAACGAAATCCGGCAACTTTAGCAAATGAGCTTTCTAATGATTCTGGATTTAGTGCTTCAGCGGATCCGGTTGAGGGTTTTCAATTTGCAATAAATGGAGGTAACGAGGTTTTAAAAGATGACGGCGCAGATATTTGGCTAACAGAATATCCTAATTTTTCTGGTACCCCATGGACAGGTACAATTAGAATTTTCTGGGATGATAATGGAGCAGGGGCAAACTGTAATACCACCGGAGCAAACATAAATCCTGCTATTGAAGTAGTCTATATTAGTGGAGATAAAACTCCCCCCAACATACCAGACATGACAAGAGTTGCTTACGATAGATGCCAAAGTCGTGGAAATGGTTTTCAAAATCCTCCAGCCTTAAGTGCAGCTGAAAGAACATCTGATGGAAGAGTATATAGTCATGCTTTTGATATAAATATATCTCAAGGCTACATTGCCAGGGTTATTCCTCTTTATGCAAATGCTCAGATGGCTGCTAGAGTTATGGCTGGTCCTGGTTTTCCAGCCCAAGGGCATATTATCGATTCTGTAGGAACAAGTGGAAATACGAAAAGATCTGTCAGGGTGTTTAAGGGATATCCAAAAATCCCAATTGAATATTTTCCATATAATCTATTTCAGGCTCAATAGCCTATGAATAAAAAATCCTTCGGACTAGACATTGGAGTATCAACAATTAAGGCTGTAGAGTTGGGGGCTGATAAAAACGCCTTCAGACTTAATGCATGTATTGTGGTACCAACTCCGGCAAAAGGAATGCTTTCAGAGTCCCCCGTCGATGAGGAAGAAATGGCTCAAGCAATTCATAAGGCTGTTACTGATGCTGGAATTTCCACAAAAAATGTAAATGTCGCTCTTCCTGAAAATCAAGTTTATACAAAAGTTGTTGAGATGCCTTATCTGTCTGACCGTGAACTTGCTTCTGCAATTTATTGGGAAGCAGAGCAATATATTCCGATCCCTCTAGCAAGTGTTTCATTGTCTTGGAATGTAATTAAAAGATCTGCAAAACCTCAGCCAAATGAAAAAATGGAGGTACTCATGGTAGGTGCGCCAAGTCTAATTGTAAAAAAGTATCAAAAAGTCTTATCTATGGCAGGGCTCTCAATTAGCACTATGGAGACAGAAATTATCTCCTGCGTAAGAGCGCTTACTGCATTTATACCTCCTAATGCAGTTACGCCATCAATTATTGTTAATATTGGTGCAATCAGCACATCGTTAGCAATCGTTATCGGACATGATTTAGTATTTACCTATTCCCTGCCAATTGGAGGCTCAGCGATAAATAGAGCAATCTCTGCAGATTTCGGATTGTCTAGTGTTCAAGCAGAAGAATATAAAACTACTTATGGAATTGCAAAGGGTCCACTAGGTCAGAGAATTGGAACAGCCACAGAACCAATTATGTCTTCGATATTATCAGAAGTTAAGAAAGCTATTATTTATTATTCGCAAAAATATAAAGATTCGAGAATTGAACAAATAATCCTATCAGGTGAAAGCGCAAAGCTTCCCGGGATTGATACGTATTTTGCAAACAGCTCTGGGATAGAGGCAGTGGTCGCAAATCCTTGGAGGTTTTTAGATCCAAATGCAGTTCCTAAAGAAATTTTAGATAAAGCCCCCGACTATTCAATTGCTGTAGGGCTCAGCCTAAGGGACTATGAGCATTGATATAAATCTAGTAAATAAGAAGACTTCTGAGAGTGCAAAAGATTTAAAGCTTAAGAAAGTAAAAACAATATCTTTTGCCATCCTAATATTTGTAGCAATTTCTTCTGTTCTCTTGTTTTTGATAAATCTCAGATTTTCTGTAAATTATGTTAAAGGACAACAAAATAAAATAATTGATGCATTATCTGCTTATGATGAGACGACTTCTAAAATATTTATACTTCATCAAAGAGTTGAGGATTTATCAAGTATAATCTCGGAACGAAAAAAGTATCATGAGAAAACTGACTTAATATTTAAAAATTTTCCAACTGGAGTTAATATTGATGAATATAATATTAATGAAAGTGGTATAACTTTAGGTGTTAGTTCCAGTTCTCTATTGGAACTTGACACATTCTTAAATTATCTGCTAGATCTTGCTTCCTCTAAAAAACTTACCACCATAAATATGTCTGAGCTATCATCAGCAAATGAAGGATATTCCATGAAGTTAATTCTAAATTAATATGAATCAGAAATATAATCAAGAAAAATTAATGCTTTATTATTACGAGAATAAGGAATATTTAATCCCTGTTTTAGCGATCGCGATTTCCCTATTTCTCTTTTTCTTTTTTTTAGTACCACAAATTTTATCATTTCCTTCCAGAAAGCAAGCAATTGACGTCGAAAATGAAGTATTAAAAAAAGTACAAGAAACAGAAAAAATAGTAGTTTCGCAAAATGCAGAGGATTTGGATTCTAAAATTAAGATAGTCTCAAATGCTCTTCCGCCTGGGAAAAACTTCGAGCAAATACTAAATGGAATTTCCACGGCTGCTGCTCTTTCTGGTACTCAAATTGAAAATTATCAATTTCAAAATCTTGAGAATGAAGCACCTGATAACTCTAAATATCCCAAATTAGAATTTAGCGTAAGCATAATTGGAGATGCTAGAGAAGCAATAGGTTTTATAAAAGAACTCTACAGAACATATCCTGTTTCAGACGTTACAGACATAAGAAGTCAAGACGGAATTACAACTATAGCAGTAAAATTTTTCTATAAACCTTTCCCTGCGGTAGGAGGAGAGGACAGAACTACATTAAAAAATTTAACCGTAAGTCAAGCAAAAACTTTAAGTGAGGTATCAGAATGGAATAATAGTGAAATAGGAAGCGTTATTGATATAGATTTGGAAGCCAGCTCTTCAGCTGAGGTTAGGACTTCTCCATTTTAATTGGACTTAATCTTCTCAGTTTTTTTTAAAGATTCATTTCTCTTCCATTCTTCAATTTTTCCGTGATTGCCTGATAATAATACTTCAGGTACTTTTAAACCTTTATAATTTTCTGGTCTCGTATACTGTGGATGTTCAAGGGTTTCGTCAGAAAAAGATTCGAGCCTTGTTGCACCCTCTTTTAAGACGCCTGGAACAAGTCTAACGACACTATCTGTGATTAATATTGCTGGAATTTCTCCCCCTGTTAAAACGAACTCCCCAATTGAGATTTCTTCATCTATGAATTCCATTATTCTTTCATCTACTCCTTCATAATGACCGCAAATAATAATAAGATGCTTTAATTTTGAATATTCTTTTGCCTTAGCCTGATTATAATTTTTCCCAGATGCACTTGTTAAGATGATTCTTTGCTCATCTTTGTTTAACTTTTCGTCCTTTACGCTATTAATTGCCTTTTCTAAAACATCTACCTTTAGAACCATTCCTATTCCCCCACCATATGGTTTATCATCAACTACCTGATGTTTTCCTTCACCAAAATTTCTTATATCCACTAAATTAATTTGAATTTTTCTGTCCTCTATGGCGCGTTTAATAATAGAGAAATCAAAAGGGCCTTGAAACATCTGGGGAAAAAGGGTCAGAATTGTGATCTTCAAACTCATAAGCCTGAGGATTAAATTTCTGCGAGTGTTATATAGATTTTTTTACTTTGAAGTACTCCTGGGACTCTCATCACGTTTCTAATTGCTTTAATTACTTTTCCTTCTTTACCAATTACTTTTCCCATGTCTTCAGTAGCAACTTTAATTGTGAAGTTAACAATTCCTTGATTTTCTTCTTCGGTAATTTCAACTTCTTCTGGTTTTTCTACAATACCTTTAATGATGAATGTTAAAGTGTCTTTCATTTTTTGAAGATTTGTTCAACTGTAGCGCTTGGTCTTGCTCCTACTGACAACCAGTATTCATATCTATCTCTTTTAAGATTTTGACTGCCATTTTTTTCACCTTTTTCAAAGGATCCAAGCATCTCAATAGAATCTCCGTCTCTTCGAGATCTTTTTTCTTTAACTACGATTCTGAATTTTCTCTCTCCCCTTTTTCCGGTTCGAGCAAGTCTAATTACTACTGACATAGGCTCAATTGTATCATTTTTTAATCTTTTATGGAAGACTCCTATTTCTTAATAGATTTAAGCGCTTTTTCTGCAGCACTTTCTTCTGCCTGTTGTTTTGATTTTCCTGCACCTGTTCCTACTAATTTTTCATTTACAAATACTCCTACCGTAAATTGTCTTGCGTGAGCTGGTCCTTCCTCAGTTAATACTTTATAAATTGGAGAAAATTGTTTTTGGGATTGAACATGTTCCTGAAGTCTACTCTTTGGATCTTTTAACATATTTTTTTGAATAAACTCTTCTGTTCTGGGTATTACTGAGGAAAGTATAAATTTTTCAGCTTCCTCTATCCCCTGGTCTAGGAATAGTGCTCCTATATAAGCCTCAAATGTATCTGCTAAAAGGCTCTGATTTTCGCGTCCACCAGATTCTTCTTCGCCTTTTGAAAGCCTTAATTTGGAGCCTAGGTCACACTCTCTGGAAATCTCAGCAAGTGTTTTTGTGTTTACCAAAAGAGATCTTAAGTTTGTCAGTTTTCCTTCATTATATTCTCTGTATGTTTTGAAGAGATAGGTCGAGACCACAAAAGAAAGAATGCTGTCTCCTAAGAATTCAAGTCTTTCATTTGAGGATACCTTAATCTTCGATTCATTAAGAAAGGAGCGATGTGTTAATGCTTCTTCAAGTAAATTTATGTTGTTAATTTTCGGAAGATTTATCATTTTTTATTACCTTTCCCAAAGCGCCATTTATAAACGCTGGGCTATTCTCTCCACCATATTCTTTTGCGAGTTCTATGGCTTCATCAATTATAACTTTTGGAGGTTCTTTTTTTGCGATCAAAAGTTCGTAGATCGCAAGTCTAAGTATAGCAAGATCTACTTTATTAATTTTATCAATTGGAAATTCGGGTGCAGCAACTGTAATATTTTCGTCAATTATCTTAAGATTGCTTACGACTTCTTTTGATGGAGAACTAATCGGTTGCTTATGGAATTCTATTTTAAAAAGGTCTTCTACTATTTTTTGTCTTTTAGTGTGGCGGGGGTCAAGCGCTGTTTTCATTATGCGGTTGCTACTTCTTTTGTGTCGGTTTTAGACTTTTGGATGTATTCTTTTCCTCTGTAAAATCCACAGTTAGAGCATACTGCATGTGCTTTTCCCATCGTTCCGCAATTAGGGCATAAAATCGCATTAGGAATAGCGAGGCTTATACTTGCTCTTCTTTTTCCTTTGCGTTGTCTTGAATGTCTTCGTTTTGGTTCACCAGCCATATGCGTATTTTACCTTAAATCACGCCTATTTGCAAAGGTTTAATCGGGGCTTATTTCTTTAGAGTTAATTTCCATTATTTTTGTTTGTAGCTTTTCATATCTTGAGAGCATGGGAATTATTTTTTCAGCTTCTTTTTTTGTAGCTTTAATTAGATCCAGATCTGAAAAATCAGCAATTTTAAGGAATCTTCTGCCTGATTGCTGGGTGCCAAAAATTTCTCCTGGGCCTCGAAGTTTGAGATCCAGTTCTGCCAGCTCGGCGCCAATATTAGTTTTTTCCATTGCCTGAAGTCTTTTAGTAGTCAGTGGATTTAAAGATTCAGTAAACAAAAGGCAATAAGCTTGCCTATCATTTCTTCCTACCCTTCCCCTAAGCTGGTGTAATTGAGAAAGTCCAAATCTTTCTGACGCTTCAATTAGGATTACATCTGCATTTGGAATGTCAATTCCCACTTCTACCACAGGAGTTGCGACTAAAATGTTATATTTTTGATTTTTAAAGTCCGCTAAAATTTCTTCTTTTTCTTTAGATTTTAGTTTTCCATGTAGAAGAGCTAATCTATATTTTTTAAAAACATTATTTTTAAGTGTTTCAAATTCTTTAGCCGCGGCTTTTACAGTTGTCATTGTTTCCGACTCTTCTATAAAAGGACAAATTATAAATACTTGACTCCCCTTCTCATCGATTTGTTTTTTAATCCATTCATAGGCATTTTCTCTTTTTTCTTTTGGTGTAAGCCAAGTCTTAATTGTTTTTCTTCCCATAGGCATTTCGTCTAAAATTGAAAGTGATAGTTCACCGTACATAGTTAGCGCGATAGTTCTAGGAATTGGAGTTGCGGTCATAGTAAGAACGTGAGGATTTATCCCTTTTTTTCTGAGGATTCCGCGCTGTTCTACACCAAATCTTTGTTGTTCATCGATTACCACAAAGCCCAACTTGTTAAATTTGATTTTGTCTGTAATCACCGCATGAGTTCCCACTAAAACATCAAAGTTTTCTAAATTTTCCTTCTTAGCTCCAGTTGCATACCCAATTTTTATTTTATACAAAGATAGAAATTTAGAAATAGTTTTGTAATGCTGACTTGCCAAAATTTCAGTAGGCGCCATTAGAACAGATTGAAATCCATTAAGATAGGCTTGGTAAATTGCAATTGCAGCAACCACTGTTTTTCCGCTTCCGACGTCTCCTTCTAAAAGCCGATTCATCGGTGTTTCTTTTGAAAGATCACTAAATATTTCTTTAATAGTTCTTTCTTGTGCTCCAGTTAATTTAAAAGGAAGTTTTTTTATAAATTCATCAATCTTTTTTTTGTTTGAATCTACTTTAAATCGATAACCCTTTAGATTCTTTTTCCATTCCTCTTTTTTTAAAATTGAAGAAGCTTGCGTAAAAAATAATTCGTCAAAGGATAGTCTTCTTTTTCCTATCAATGCATCGTCAAATTTATCTGGAAAATGTACTTTTAGTAATGCGCTATAAAGATCTTCCAATTTATTTCTCTCTAATATTTCATTTGGCAAAAAGTCCTCTAATTCATTTTTATTTTCATTTAATAATTTGTAAATTTGGCGCCTAATCCATTTTGAGGACACTCCCCTAGTTTCCGGATAGACTGGAACAAGACGTCCTGTGTGAATAAAATCTTTTGTTCCTATTTCAAAATCCGGAGATATCATTTCCATCCCTGTCTTTTTTTGATCTATCTTTCCAGAGAGTGAAATAAAGTCTCCCTGAGAAATTGCTCTTGTGATGTAGGGTTGATTAAACCAAAGAATATTTATGATTCCAGTTTCGTCTTTTACTTTGGCTTTTTGAAGTGTAAAGTGGCGTCTTGTATATTGGTTTTTTATTTCTAGGATCTCTCCTCGAATTGTAACTACTTCTCCAGCTTGAACTTCAGAAATTTTAGAAATTATCGAATAGTCATCATATCTAAAAGGGATGTGATAAAGGAAATCACCTAAATTTATGATGCCAAGTTTTTCCAAAAAAGAAGCGTATCTTTTATAAATTCCACCTAAGGAACGAATATTGGTTTGGAGTCCTGCCATAAGCTTACTGCATTATAAAAGGAAGGATCGAGGTTGCAATAAGCGAAAATGCTACGAGGCTTGTAATTATTATAAGAATTATTCTGTGTTTTCTGCTTAAGTCGTACATATTAGATTACGTTTAATATTAGCATTTTTTTACCAACTCGTAAAATTATTTTAGATCCTTTTTCGCCAGCAATCCCTTCCCCAAGTTTTATTTTTATTCCATCTTGCGAAACGCCATTTTGTTCGAAAAGTCTTTTTGCATCCGACTTAGAATTCGCCAAGCTCTTTTCAACTAAAAAATTCTCGTCGATAATTGTATCCTCCGCGACTTCAATTTCTGAAAGATTGGTAGGGATTTCTTTGTTTTGAACTACTCTTTGAAATTCGTCAGCGGCTTTTTCAGCGTCCGCTTTCGAGTGAAGTTCAGACACGATAATATTAGCCAATTTCTTTTTTGAATCTAATGGATATTTCTTTATTTCTTCATCGCTTGGAATTTCAGTCATTGGCAAATTTGTCGCAAGGACAAAATAATCTTTAATTTGATCGTCATTAATAGCCATTATTTTCCTATACATTTCGAAAGGTTCATCTGTTAACCAGATCGCATTTCCCCAGCTCTTGCTCATCTTTCTTCCATCGGTGCCAAGGAGATAATCAGTGCACATAACAAAGCTGTCTTTGTTTCTCAGGTTTTTCTGAAGTGTTCTTCCAGCTTGCATGTTAAATACCTGATCAGCACCCCCAATTTGAATATCTGTGTCCATAAAATAACTGTCATAACCCTGCATGACTGGGTACATGAATTCGTGAAGTCCCACTCTTTTTCCTTCACTTAATCTTTTTTTAATTAATTCACGGCTCGTAAAGTCCCCGACTGAAAAATTCTGAGAAAGTTTTATTATTTCTTCGAATGTGAGCTTTGAAAGCCATTCGCTATTAAACTTTACTTTAATTTTTGAAAAATCTAAAACTTTTTCTGCCTGTTTTTTATAAGTCTGGAAATTTTCTTCTATTTCTTCACTCGTTAAGGAAGGTCTTTCAGAATCTTTATCAGATGTATCTCCAATTAGTGCTGTAAAATCTCCAATTAAGAAAGTAATGTTATGTCCCAGATCCGCAAATACTTGAAGTTTTCTGAGAGGCATAGCATGGCCCAAGTGAATTTTTGTTGCAGTTGGATCAATCCCCAGGTAAATGTTTAATTTTTTACCAGACTTAAGTGCTTTTTCAAGTTCAGATTTGCTCGGAATTATATTTGCAACTCCACGCGTTAAGATATCATCCATATAGCCTTGAGTATAGCATACAATGCTTAGACTTTGATATAATTATAGTATCAAAATGGTCGATTATGGTACACGTTCAAGACGACAAAGATCACGTTTGAAAACCAGAAATAGCAGTCGTCTTCCGAACAAGATTGTCCTCTATTCTAAGCTTTCCCGCTATGCTCTAATTGCGCTAGTTGGGGGCATAATTCTTATGGTTCTTATGTTCTTCTGGTTCAGTCGGGATTTGCCAGAACCTGGAAAACTAGTAGAAGCACAAGCAGAGAACTCTACGAGAATTTATGATAGAAACGATGTTCCCCTTTATTCAGTTTACGAAGATGTAAATAGAACTTATGTAGAGCTTGATGAGATTCCAAAAGATCTACAACAAGCAACGATTGCAATTGAGGATAAGAATTTTTATAAAAATAAAGGATTTTCTATTACAGGATATTTTAGAGGATTGATAATAGATCCTATATTCAGAAGAAGAGTAACTGGAGGATCTACTATTACACAACAACTTGTTAAAAATGTTTTGTTAACTTCTGAAAGATCACTTCCTCGTAAAGTAAAAGAATTAGTTCTCTCGATACAAGTTGATAAAAGGTACTCCAAAGAAGAAATTCTCGAGATGTATTTAAATGATGTTCCATATGGAGGAACTGCTATAGGAGTAGAGGCTGCAAGTGAGACTTATTTTGGTAAAAAAGTTAAAGAGCTAAATCTTGCGCAAAGCGCTATGCTCGCTGGTCTTCCGCAAAGTCCAAGTGCATACTCCCCTTTCTCAGGAAATGATTACTATATAGCCCGTAGCCAGCAGGTTCTTAAAAGCATGCGGGAACAAGGCTATATAAATAAAGATGAAGAAAAGAAGGCGCTTGAGGAAATTAAGAAAATGAAGTTTACCCAAAGAGATTCAGTTTCAATGAAGGC
>CAYORA010000001.1:11344-19232 GCA_964406285.1 uncultured Gammaproteobacteria bacterium | reverse complement strand
TTGAGGAAATTAAGAAAATGAAGTTTACCCAAAGAGATTCAGTTTCAATGAAGGCTCCACATTTCGTTATTTATGTAAAGCAGATTTTAGCTTCCCAATTTGGTGAAGCCGCTGTAGAGACTGGCGGGCTCCAGGTTAAAACAACTCTTGATTACGAGCTTCAAAGAAAATCAGAAGACATTGTAAAAGAAGAAATAGAAAAGCTTAAGGGTTTTCGTGTAGGAAACGGAGCAGCTATGGTTACAGATCCTAAAACCGGGGAAGTTTTGGCAATGGTAGGAAGCAAAGATTATTTTGATGAAGAAACCGACGGAAATTTTAATGTGGCTCTCGCGAATAGACAGCCTGGATCATCATTAAAACCTATTGTTTATGCTGCAGCTTTTGAAAAAGGATATACCCCATCCACAATGCTAATGGATGTAAAGACAGATTTTCCAAATGGGAGCGGAGGTTTATACTCCCCTGTTAATTACGACGGGAAATTTAGAGGGCCTGTTCAGGTAAGATTTGCACTTGGTAACTCTCTTAATATTCCTGCGGTAAAAATGCTTGCGAAAGTTGGACTTGAAGATGTAATGGAAAAGGGATACGAAATGGGTCTTGAGAATTGGGAGCCAACTAATGCCAACATGCAAAACGTAGGACTTTCTCTTATTCTTGGAGGCCGTGAAGTTTCTCTCATGGATGAAATGACAGCCTATGGAGTATTTGCAAATAAAGGAGTTAAGCAAGAGCCCATTACGATTCTGGAAGTAAAAGATAGTAAGGGAAAGACGCTATTTAAGTATAAAGAGAAAAAAGGTCAAAAAGTTCTTTCAGAAGAAATTTCATTTTTAATTTCACATATCTTGCTTGATAACAATGCAAGATCTGATGCATTTGGACCTAATTCTGCATTAAATATTCCAGGAGTTGCAGTAAAAACTGGAACAACTGATGAAAAAAGAGACAACTGGACTATTGGATATACGCCTACAGTCGTGGCTGGTGTTTGGGTTGGAAATAATGACAACAGTCCTATGAATCCAGCTATTGCTTCAGGAGTTACCGGAGCTTCTCCTATCTGGAGAAGAATAATGCTTGAGGCTATAGAGTTAAGGAAAAAAGCAGAGTTTGAAAAACCTGAAAATGTAGTTGCGGTGCAAGTAGACACAGTTGGTGGCGGAATGCCGACAGGGGGAAAACCTACGAGAAGTGAATATTTTGTAAAAGGGACAGAGCCTACAAGTGAATCACCAATTTATAAGAAAAAAGATGATAAGGTTTATATTTGGATAAGAGAATCAGACCCAGTATCTACGGATGGAAAAAATTTATGGCAGGAAGGAATTGATAAATGGATTGAACAAAACCACAAGGATGATCCTTTGTATCATCCTCCAGGAGAAATAACAAATCAGTCTGATAGTAGTAATCAGACTCCTACGCCTACTTCACAGTAGCGCTGAATTTTTCAGAAATAGATTTTATGATTTGATCTCTAATTTCTTTTATCTCCTCGTTAGTTAAATTTTTATCTGGAGACTGGTAAATAATGTGAAATGTTTTGGCATTTTGATATTGGTCTTTTAGTGTCACTTCTGTAATTAAAAAATTCTGAAGTTTTATTTCGTTTATTACGTCCTCTGTGTTAATTTCTTCTCCGATAACAAATGTAATATCCTCTACGATTGGGGGAAATTTTGCTAATGGTTTATAAGTTTTTTTATTTGTTGCATGCTTAAGCAAAATCTCAAATGACAATTCAAAGTCGATTATGTTCTTATTTAAAATTTCTATATACCCTAAATCATCTGTCCCTAGACTTATGTTCGCTCCTCGCGCATCTTGTCTATTTTTAAATTTATAATTTTTTATTCCGAGATCTTCGAAAAGGTTTTCTAAAATTCCTTTAATTTCAAAAAAGGATATATCTTTTCTTTTTACAACTCCTGAAAGCATAAGTTTCTCATTCGGAAGACCTGCGGTTTTGTGATAAATGTTAGAAAGTTCGAATATCTTTATGGATTCTCTTGTTTTGTTTTCTTCTAAAACCAGTAAAAGACTGGGAACAAGACTATTCCTTAAGTATTCCATGTCTTCCGTAAGTGGATTCTTAATCTTTACGGCTTTCTCAATTGGTCCATCAAATAAATTCTCCGAAACTAATGAATAACTGTAGATTTCGGTAAAACCCCAATATTTGAATGCATTTTTTACCCTTTCCTCCAGCGAAAATGTATTTAAGAAAGGTGTAAATTTATTATTCAAAAATCCTGGAATTTCGCTTGGCAATTTATGATATCCATAAATTCTAGCAATTTCTTCAATTATATCTTCCTCAATTTTTACTTCGTCCGCTCTAATAGTTGGGACTTCCACATCTAGAAAATCTAAAGATTTTTTGACTTTAAATCCAAGCTTTTCTAATATCTCTATAGATTTTACAGTTGGAATCTCAACTCCAATTACTGAATTAATTTTCTTTAAGGAAACTTTAATATGATTTACTTTTGATTTATTCGGATAAAGGTCTAGTGTTTTTGAAATAACTTTCCCATTGGCAAATTTTTGGTATAACTCTACTCCCCTATTAAATGCGTCCTCCATAAGTTCCGGATCAATTCCTTTTTCATTAATGATTGCGGCTTCAGTTCTGATTCCCAAATTCATTGATGTGTTTCTAATTTTCTTAGGATTGTTATTATCCAGGAAAAATAAAATTCTTTTAGTGTTAGCTTGAACAACAGAATTTTTTGTTCCCATTACTCCTAATAGGTCTATTATTTCTCCAGATCCGTTGTCAGCGACTATATCTCCTCCTAAAAGTCTATATTTTTTCCCATCAAGCGTAGTTAATTCCTCTCCAGTTTTTGATTCTCTTATAATCATTTTCTTTGTATTTAGAAGATCATAATCAAATACGTGGCATGGATGACCAATTTCTCTCATTACATAATTTGTAATATCAATTAAATTATTTAGACTTCTTATTCCTGATTTTTCTAGTCTTTCTTTTATTTCTTTTGGACTATTTCCGATTTCTACTTCCATCACTACTGCCATTATTCTATTCACTAACTTTGGATCATTAACTATTTCAATTGGAAAAGAAATAGAGGCAGATGGCGCTTTAGGGATTTTTATATCTTTAAATTTTGCAGATGGTTTTTCTAAAACTGCACCCGCTTCCCTAGCGATTGCTCTAACCGACATAAGATCAGGTCTATTAGTTGTAATCTCAATGTCATAAACCTCATCTCCATTTACCTTTTCAATTCGCTCAACAGACACGCTTGTTAATGAAAGTTCCCTAGCAATTTCTTTACTTGTTGCTCTTGTATCCAGCAATTCTCTTAACCAACTATCTACTATTCGAATATTCATATTAAAATTGTTCTAGAAATTCTAGTTTGTTCGAGTAAAGTAATCTTAAATCGTCAATCTCTATTCCCTCTTTCATCATAAGTACTCTTTCAACTCCCCAACCAAATGCAAATCCATTAAATTCTTTTGGATCAATTCCGCAATTTGTTAGAACATTTGGATGAACCATGCCTGCTCCACCCATTTCAAGCCATCCTTCTTTACAGAGCTTACAACCTTTTCCGTTACAAACGCCACAGCTTACATCTACTTCAAAAGATGGTTCTGTGAATTCGAAGTGATAGGGTCTAATTCTGGCGGTTCTGTTTTCGCCAAAATAAGATTTAACGAAATAATCTAAAACTCCTTTCAGGTTTACAATCGAAAGATTTTTATCTATCGCAAGTCCTTCAAATTGGTGAAACATAGGTGTATGTGAAACATCCGATTGGCGCCTATAGCATTTAGCAATGTTAAGCATCTTAATTGGAGGTTTTGAATTTTCCATCTCCCTAATTTGTCCAGAAGAGGTGTGTGGGGTTAAGAGCATCGGGCCCATCTTTTGATTTGGTTTTGTGTCGATAAAAAAAGTTTCCCAGTCATCTCTCGCGGGGTGTCCTTCTGGGAAATTTAATGCACCGAAAGCATACCAATCCCACTCCACTTCCGGATATCTAACTCTGGTAAAACCAATCCGATCGAAAATGGAAGTGATTTCAGATATCGCTTGAGTAATAAGATGATGGTGGCCAAGCGAAGGTCTAATTCCGGGATTTGTGACGTCAATTTTTTCTATCTTGGCATGTGTTTCTACGCGCTTAGCGTCTTTTGCTTTTTCTTTTAGAGTGTCTTCGATTGTTTGTTTGACCTCATTAGCCAAAATCCCTATTTCTTTTCTTTTTTCCGGATCAATTTTTGGAAGTTGTTTAAGTAAAAGTGTAAGTTGACCGCTTTTCCCTAAAAATTCTAACTTGATCTCCTCTAGTTCTTTTGGGTCCTCTGTATCAAGAATTAAACTCATGGCAGCATTTTTAATATTTATTAGTTCATTTTCCATGCTTTAAGTATACCGAATTTTGAAGCAGAATGCAGGCTGTTATTATCCCCATTCTTTTCCTCTTGCTTCCCTGTTCCAGTTAGGCAATAAAACCCTATCCTCTATTTGAGGCATTGCTGCAATTTCTGCAAGAGCGACTTCTGGAGGTTTTGCTAAAGGTCTTGCTTCCTCTGCATCTCTTAATGCTTTCATTGCGTCATATGCTTCCCCGATATGTCTTGCTCCTGTATGATCTATCAAGATTACTTCTCTTGGGTTCTGATTATCTGTATTTTTATTCATATTTTTTCACCTCCTTTCAAGCACAAAAAAACCTCCCGTCTTGGGAGGCTTATTGCCTTTTTATCTTTGGCAATACGTTACCTCCCGGTTAGGGATGTAAAGTAAAACCCAAAATTCATACTCTTAATCATAAATTTATATTACTATTAAGTTGTTCTTTGTGCAACTTCATGTTGCACACCCATTTCTAACCTAACAGCTCTTCCATCATCCGTATCGTCATTTATTGGTGTTGTTGACATTCTAGCTTGATAAGCGTCTGCAATTTGCGAGACTGCCCCCATTGCTAGTTGGCCCCATTCTAAAGTGGTTCTCCATATTTGCCCTTCTTGTATATATGGAATTTGGTGAATTTCAATACTCTTATCTAAGTTTAATAAAACTTGATCACCAACATGTTCTTTTGGTCCAAATCTCATTATTCCGTCGCCTCTTATTGAGCCAAAAAACCCATATTCCGGTGAAACCATGCCAAATGTTATAACTGGTTCTTCTTGAGTTTTACCATCAATGATTACAGTTCTTGGTTCAACTGCACCAACGGCAAATAAGATTCTGGATATTTTTCCAACTTGTTGTGATGTCTCATGAGCAGGAACGCCTAGTTTTCTATCAATTCTAGTTCTTGCGTCTGCTATTGTTGCTTGTAGATTAGGACCTGATTCAACTCTCTCTCTAGCCATAGAATGGAATTTTAACAAAGATCTGTATTTAATGTCAATTAATTCTCTTTAGGGTTACTGTGTGGCCGATTTGAACAACATCATTGTTCACTGGCTTTTGAATTACTCTACCCTCTCGAACAAGTTGCTTTAACTGTCTAATTTTTCTATCCAAATCGCTAAGTTCAAAGCGCGCCCCTTTGTAAAATCCATTTTCGGATAAGTCTCCCATAGCTCTAGCTTTTGCAAGTGTTGAGACTGCATGTGGTCTTTTTTCTTCTGCTTCTTTAAGATCGGCTTTTAATTTTTCAAAGCCTTCTTTAGTAAAAAGAGCCATAGGAGTATTGTATCAGAGGTTACTTAACTGAAGAAATTATTTCTTTGAAAGTGGATGGATCAGTTTGAACAATTTCGTTAAGAATTTTTCTGTCTAGTTCAACTTTTGCAGCCTTAAGTCTGTTAATAAGAACTGAATACGATATGCCTTCTTTTTTAGAAGCTTCTGAAATTCTTGTAATCCAAAGTGCTCTGTTGTCTCTTTTTCTGAGTTTTCTTCCATGATATGCATATTGACCAGCATGAAGCGCTGCCTCATGTGCATCTTTTGTTAATCTATTTCTTGTGCCGGTAAAACCTTTATTACCTGCAAATAACTTATTATGTTTTCTTCTAGAGACTACGCCTCTTTTAACTCTTGCCATATTATCGTGCTACATTAAGCATTGATTTTACTTTTTTTGCAAATTTCTTATCTAGAACACCCTCTACCTTATTTCTTCTTATTGCTCGATTACTCTTATTGGTTTTTAAGTGGCCTACATTTTGATGTGAGAACATAACTTTTCCGGTTTTTGTAACCTTAAAGCGTCTACTCACTGATCTTTTCACTTTGTGTTTGTTCTTCGTCATTTTTCTTTTTCCTTTCTGGAGAAAGCATAGTTATTAGTTGCCTTCCCTCAAAATGTGCCTCTTTGTCTACTTTAGAAACGTCTGATAGGCTAGTTATAGCTTTATTTAAAACTTGATGTCCGAATTCTGGGTGCCCCATCTGGCGACCTTTAAATCTAACAACAAGTCTTACTTTGTCGTTTCCCTCTAGAAATTCCCTTGCTCGTTTGACCATGGTCTCAAGATCATGATCATCCATAAAAGGTCCAAGACGGATTTCCTTGGTTTCAGAATTTTTCGCTTTCTTTTTTTCTTCCCTTCTTTTCTTTTCTTCCTGGTAAAGAAACTTTTTAAAATCGATTATTCTAGCAACCGGAGGCTTAGCAGTAGGGGCAATCTCTACTAAATCCAATCCTTGTTCCCGGGCAATATTTAGTGCTTCAAACTTTTTTAGGACCCCTATTTGCTTGCCTTCAGAGTCTAATACCCTTAATTCGCTCGCAAATATTCGCTCGTTAGTTCTGTAAAACTTATTAACTGTCTTGTTTTTGTTATACCTTTTTATCAATTTCCTCTTCGATCTTTTGTAAAAAATGAGAAAGCTCTAGTATTCCCAGGTCTTCCCCATTTCTACCTCTCACTGAAACACTGTCATTTTCAATTTCCGTGGACCCTATTATACCTAAATATGGCGTCTTTTGCAAAGTTGCTTCTCTAATCTTAGCTTGAAGCCTTTCAGATCTTTCATCCACTTCTACTCTAATGTTTGCTTTTCTTAATTTTTCAGCAACCCTCAACGAATACTCATTATGTTTATATGCGATTGGTAGAAGCTTAACCTGGACTGGACAAAGCCATAAAGGAAATGCTCCTGAGAAGTGTTCTGTTAGAATCCCGAGAAATCTTTCAAACGATCCGTAGATAGCTCTATGTAGAACTACAGGGGTAACTTCTGTGCCTGTTTGGTCAATATATCCTAACTTGAAATTTTTAGGCTGCTGGAAATCTAACTGAATTGTTCCTGTCTGCCATTCTCTTCCTAGTGAGTCTTTCATTAGAATATCTACTTTAGGTCCATAAAAAGCGCCTTCTCCTTCTTCTGTAACGTATTCTTTTCCTGATTTATCTAAAACAACCTGAAGTGCTTTTTCAGCTGCATCCCAGTCACTGCTTTCTCCCATAAAGTTTTCTGGTCTTGTTCCAAAGCGAAGTCTATATGAAAGATTGAAGGCTTTATAAAGTTCCTCTATCATATCCATGATTTTTCCAAACTCCTCTTCAACTTGGTTTTTTGATAAGAAAATATGAGCATCATCCTGATGGAATTCGCGAGCTCTAAAAAGTCCATTTAGTGTTCCGCTTGGTTCAAATCTATGAAGTGCTGAAGTTTCTGAAAATCTTAATGGCAGATTTTTATAAGACCTTGTCGTCATTGAAAATACATTCATAGCGTTTGGACAATTCATGGGTTTTATTCCAAAAACCTCATTTCCTTCAAGCGCTTCAGTAGAATCATCTCTTAAAAATGACATAGGAGATAAAAACATGTCGTCTCTATAGTGCGACCAATGACCGGATGTTTCATATAGGTTTTTCTTGTTCATGATTGGAGTAGCAATTTCTTTATATCCATATTTCCTATGAACTTCTC
>CAYORA010000001.1:0-11244 GCA_964406285.1 uncultured Gammaproteobacteria bacterium | reverse complement strand
TTGTTCATGATTGGAGTAGCAATTTCTTTATATCCATATTTCCTATGAACTTCTCTAGAGAAATTTAAAAGATTGTTATAGAGAATAAGACCATTTGGAAGCCAATAAGGCATGCCGGGGGATGTTTCATGAAACATGAATAGCTCAAGATCCATGCCGATTTTTTTGTGATCCCTCTTTTTCGCTTCCTCTAGCCTTGCAAGATAATCGTCTAGCTCTTTTTGAGTTGGAAATGCAGTTCCATAAATGCGCGTTAGCATTTTATTTTTTTCGCTTCCTCTCCAGTATGCACCTGCTAAATTAAGAAGTTTAAATGCTCCAATTTCTTTTGAAGGATTTTCACTGTGCCCACCACGGCATAAATCTTCAAAATTACCAGCCTTATAGAAAGTTATTTTTTCTCCTTTTTCTACAATTTCGTCCACCAGCTCCTGCTTATACTTATTATTTTTGTAAAATTCTTTTGCTTCTGAAGCGCTAACTTCTCTATGAGAAAATGTATCCCAGGTTGGAAGAATTTCCGCCATTTTCTTTTCAATTTTTGGAAGATCATCTTCGGAAATTGGTTTTACGAAATCCAAGTCATAATAAAAACCGGTATCAATTGACGGGCCGATTGTTAAAAGTGTATCTGGATAAAGGTCTAAAATCGCTGCTGCAAGAAGATGTGCAGTTGAATGTCTTATACTTGATAGATTTGAATCGTTCATCTTTGGGATTTTAACAGTCACTAGGTAAATTATCAATCCTTACGCGTAAAATTGATAATTCCAGATATAAGGTGTCGCTGGGGCCAATAAAAATAGAACAATGTATATAATTTTTATCATCTAGGATATTGAGTGCCGTTCGTTAAGATATAGTTTATTATGCTTGCGATGAAATCTCCGACTATTGGTACGAAATCAATGTGCTGGGATATAAAGGCCAGTATTCCAAAGAAAAGTGCAAGTCCTATAGTTACTCCTATTCCCCACGCTATGCCTCCTAAAAAATTATTTGTAATAATTTGACGTCTACTTCTATATATGTGTTCACTTTTAGATTCGCTCATAGTTTTAGTTTAGGCAAAAATACTTCTAATTGTCAAAGATTTAAGTCTTTAGCGACTCCCTGCATTGCAGATAATGAAATTTGAACAAAATCTTTCAAGGGAATTTTTAATGCAGTTTCGCAGGATTTAATTTGATTCCTATTTGCTCCTTTTGCAAAATTAGGTTCATTAAATCTTTTAATAACAAAATCTGCATTGACTTCGGCAAGTTTTTTATCCGGATGAATTAATGTCGCTGCAATTATAATCCCAGATAGTTCGTCGCATGCATAAATGCTCCAATCCATTTGAGATTTTGGTGTTACCCCTGTCATGGCGTAATTATGCGCTTTAATTGCATAGATGACATCTGCATCTAGCTTATCTTTTAATTTTTCCTCTGCAACAAGCCCATGTTTTTCAGGGTTTTCCTTGGTTAATTCATAATCCACATCATGGAGTAATCCAGTTATTCCCCACTTGTTTATCAGGATTTCATCTGCGTTTGGGTTAAGCTTTTTGCAAAGCGCAATCATGATAGCTTCACAAGCAAGCATGTGCTTTATTAAGTTTTGGTTTTTAACAAAACTATTCAAAGTCTCAAGCGCGTCAGATCTAGTCATAATTTAATTGTAACACAGTAACTTGTTTGCTCAGGAAATACGAGTCTGTTAAAATAGAGCCTAGCTTTGGCTTACGTCAAAGTGTTAGGGCTCGTAGCTCAGTTGGTTAGAGCGTTACATTGACATTGTAAAGGTCACAAGTTCGACTCTTGTCGGGCCCACTAAACAGCACTGGTTCTAGGTTTTGCAATCGTCTCTCCATGCACTAATTGACTTTCTTTATTTGCTGGAATTAAGATTGTCCCTTTTGAATGATTAACAGCCTGGAATTGTATTTCTCTTTCCCCTCCATTAAAAGATACTATAGTCCCACCAACATCTGGTATTTGTCTTTCTCCTGTTTCGGGATTATTGACTTTAACTGCTAATTTTTCTTGGATTAATAATCCTTGATCTGCTAATGAAAGTTCATGTGAATTTAATGTATTTCTCCAAGCTAAAGCTCTGTTTTCTGCCATTACTCTTTCTGCGTCGGCCCTCAATTCTGGGTCCATTCTGGTTGATCTTGTTGTCAGAAAAAAGAATGAAGGACCTCCTTCAATGCCACCAGCTATTGATTGCTGAGCCATTTGTGCAACAGCATCTATTGGTGGTCTTGCTCCTGTTTCAAATTTTGTTTCTATTGCCATAATTAATCACCTCCTTTCATTAGGTATTTTTATCTGCCTCTCTGCCCACTATTTCTTTGTTTTCTGTTTGATGTTCCAGGTACAGGACCACTACTTCTTCTTTCCTGACCTGGTTGAATTATTCTTCCGTTGGGACCAATCCTTAAATCTCCAACAAAAGGTTGCTGTGGTCTGGGTCTGTCAAACCCTTGTCCGCTGCCAAATCCTGGCTCTTGTCCAAATCTACTTCCTCTTTCCATATTCATTCACCCCCTCCCAAATCTTTAGTCATAATTCCCTTCTCCCATCGGCGAATAAACAGCAGACATTAACTGTGCTTTTTCTCTTGGGTGTACAGGCATTACTAATGTTTCGTTCCCATGTTGTGAATCAAATACCACATTTATTTCAGAAACATTTCCTCCAAGAGTCGAATTTATTGTTCCGCTAGTGCCTGCTACTTCCGTAGGAATCATGAATCCTAAATTTCTATAATTTTCTTTTGCCATTGAGTCCATAATAATTTTCCTTTCAAAGTCAGAATCGCTTTGCGTTCTGACTAAACCACAAAAAAACCTCCCATCTGGGAGGTCTTCGTTTTCTGCTTAACTCTTAGTTATGCATCAAACTTAGCCCCCCTGCGGGAGTTAAGAAGGACGATAATAAGACTTAAACTTCTAAACATTACAAAAAGATGATATCAATTAGGTATTTAATGTGTCAAGAGGAAATTTATCTGTAGCTTATCCAGTTTGAGTGGCCGCGGTCCTTTCATTAGAAAGAGTAAATGAAGTTCCACCTTTTTTAGCCATGGCGCCATACTGTCGAGCTGCTTTTTTACTTCTCAAGGCATGAAACCAAGCTAATGAGTCTTCTACGTTCATTCTGGCATCGCGAATCCATTTAAGAACTTCTTCCATGAAGTTAAGGTGATATACACCAGGATTTTCTCCAATTTGTTCAATTGTTAGAACTTCTACTTTTTTCTTAAGTTCACCTGAACTATTAGCTAACTGCTTAATCTCAATAAGAATTTCCTGAACTTTTACTGCAATTTCCTGATTTTCCGAAGAAGCTCCCCTTTCAGAAGCATGAACTATATCTCTGTGGTAATCATTTCCGGCTTCGATATGTGGCTTTGAGTGCTTCTCGTTTTTGCTGTCATCCCCATGTGCGAGATCAACTTCTTCGCCTGCATGCATTTCTTTTTCTCCACCGTGATGTTTATCATCATGGGTTTTGTCTGCTCCTAAAAACTGATCCCAGGCATCAAAAACAGAATCGTGCCCTACGTCAGATTTTATGGATTTGACTACATCATTTCCCATACCCATTAGAGCTTCAAACGGATTCTCATCTATATACTGTTTTGGTTCTTTTTTAGAACTACTTTTTAGCTTTGGAAGTTGCATAAGCGCTCCTAATCTATCACAGACCTTTTAGGAAATCAAGCGTTTTCTGTTGCCTGATAATTGAGGCTAAAAGGTACTTATTTGCTCTAAGTCCTTCCTTTTCTTGAGGCTCGGCATTTTCTATCGTTTTTTCAATATCGGCTTCATCTGCTGTAATCTTTTCAGTTTCACTAATTTTTTGAAGTATGAATTCAAGTTTTAAGTCAGTGTTAGCTTTTACAGCAGATTCTGCTCTTAAATCTTCTGCAGTTTTCTTTGTTGAAGCTAGGTATTGGTCAAGATTCATTCCTAATTTCTTGATCTCTTCTAGGGTTTGAGTTAAAAGCCTATCTACTTCTCTTTCCACTAAAACTTGAGGAATTGTTATCTCAACAGTGTCTAATAGAACTTTTACTATTTCGTCAAAACGAGGCTGCTGCTCTTCTTTTCCAGGAACAACAATTTTACTTTTTGCAGTAACTTTTTTAACCTCTTCTTTATAGTTAGCTAAATCTATAACTGGGGCTTCACAGGTTATTGCATGGAACTCCCAATCTTTTCCCTCAACCAAAGCTTCGTCTACATGGATTCTTGGGTCAATTATTGGTTTTACGTTATTGTCCTTAACTGCCTGAGCGTAAACTGCTGGAAGAAGGTGTCTGACTACTTCATCTCTAATTTTAGCTTTATCTAAGCTTTTTTCAACTAAATTTTTTGGTGCTTTACCTTTTCTGAATCCTGGCAGGTTGGCATTTTTTGCCATTTCTTCAACCACTAAATCCCAAACTACTTTAGCTTTATCCCAAGGAATGGTTAATCTGAATTCTATGGTTCCGTCAGGAGTTCTTAAAAATGGTTTTTTTTCTGCAACAAGAGCTTCTGAAGTTTTTTCAGTAGATTTTGTTTTCTTTTTTACTGTTTTAGTTTTTCCTGCCATATTTTACACCTCTGTGCGGATGAGAGGACTCGAACCCCCATGCTTTTAACGGCACAAGGTCCTAAACCTTGCGTGTCT
Source organism: uncultured Gammaproteobacteria bacterium (assembly GCA_964406285.1). GTDB lineage: Bacteria > Patescibacteriota > Microgenomatia > Levybacterales > UBA12049 > 2-01-FULL-39-10-A. Next base: position 6,574 of record CAYORA010000001.1, on the reverse strand, counting down.
ACCATTCCACCACATCCGCGATTGCTTTTGCATTATAGCCTAATTTAAGGCTGCAAACAAGCTTTATAGGGCTAGTGCAAGTGTAGACTTCGCATTTTTTAATCTATATTCTTCCATTCTGTTCATGAAGAATGTAACTCTTACCGCCCAGGTAGGAGAAGCAGCATATGTGGGTCCAATTATATAAGGATCAGAATATTCTCCATTTTTAAGGTATCGAGTTCTAAGCCCATGAGAAATAGTTTCAATTCCTTCTGACCATGATTCGAATCTAATAACATTATCTCCATATACTCCCCATCCCCATCCGTTATAAGATTCGTAAGGAATTCTTTTTCCGAAAGTAGACTCAAGTCCCGCGATAGAAGCTACAAGTCTCCAGTCAAGATCATACTGATCAGCATACTTAATAAAGTCCGAAGCATATGGAGCTAAAGGAGAATCATACTCCTGTAAAAATCCTTCAAGGATCTGAGCTCTGTTGTCCACAACTAATGGAGATACCTCCGCTGTAAGCTTTGCAGAAGATCCTGAAGCATGGCTAGATGCATAAGAATCCCCTTTGCTTATTAAAAGCATTATGAAAACTGAAATTATTGTAAGGAGTTTTTTCATTTTTTCGGCCTACCTAGAAAGTGTTTCTAAGTCATTAGGCCAAAAAAAATCCTAACGTGAGCATTTGGAAAGGCGCACCTTAGGATCTGTGACGAAGTGTATCATATAACTATAGGACTTGTCAAGAGATTGCTATAGGACATTTTTGAGATTTGAGGCTTAATTAAAGCTTAAATGAGGCTATTTAAGCTCGTTCATGAAGTGGGTTACGTTCTCAGCCCAGTTATTAGTGTTACTTGGGTTATATAATCTCGCAATTTCAAACGGAGTAACTAACCCGTGGTCTCTGTATTTAGTAGAAAGCGTTTTTGTTATGGTTTCAATGGCATGTGGATAGTTACTGAATTTAGTTACTTTGCTTCCATATATACCCCATCCCCAGCAATTATATGAGTCCTTAATGATTCGTTTGCAGGCATTTGATTCTTGGACTGAGATTGCGGGAAGAAGCCTAAAGTCTATATCATATCTTTCTGCTGCTGCAACGAGATCAGGCGCATATGGCTCTAGTGGAGAGTTTCTTTCAGCTAGGAATTGTCTAACAATTTCAACTTTTGAATCTTCTTCTATTATAGTGTTCTCGATTGTATTGTCAGCGGGAGGAAGAGCCGCATATGCAATACCCTGAGTACTTTCAGATAAAATTTGTCCAGAGCTTTTTAAGGCTGTTATGTGTAGTAAATAAGCTAGTGTTAAAAAGAGAAATACCGGGGTTCCGAGAAAAAAACCCATTAGGACAGCGAGCTTTTTCATCAGATTATTTTGTCAATTTAGATTGATTTTGTCAACTGAACCAAAGTAGTTCAAACTATTAAGAAGTTGAGTAACTGAGCTCATTTTGATATACTCCCATTGTTCGCGGATGTAGTTCAGCGGTAGAATGTCTCGTTGCCAACGAGAAGGTCGCCGGTTCGATCCCGGTCATCCGCTCAGAGAATTATTGACTGTAGCCTCTGGAGCGTGCAAGGTTTAATGCTTTTTCACTATCGCCACCGTAAGATTTAAGTCCCTGCTCTACCCCACCATGTTTAGAGATGTAATTAGCGGCTCCATGAATTGCGTCGACTGCATTATTTATGTCCATATTTCCATCGCCATTTCCGTCCGCGCCATAAGATGCCCAGGTTCCAGGCATGAACTGTAAAGGTCCTTGTGCTCCGGTGCCATACCCACTACTGATTGCTCCATCCCGCCCTCCTGTTTCCATATGGTGGAGTCCGTAGAGAATTTCCCATGGGACGCCATACTTTGCACCAGCTTCCCTATAAACATTGTCAAAAGAGCTAGGAGCTCCTTGGGATATAGGAGTACTCGTCGAGGCAGTTGGCTGAGGAGTCTCAGTGGGACTTGGTGTGGGAGAAGGATCTGTGATCTCTTTATAGATCGCAGCTAATTTCTCTGAAGGTTCTTCAACCTCCGAAGGTTTATTTTTTGAAATATTTAACTCCCAACCATTTCTAATTAATCTGGGATCTTCTATAAAATCGTTGTCATTCCAAAGGTTAGTCCAGTACTTTTGATCCCCATAATGTTCCTCCGCTATTGTATAAAGAGTTTCTCCTGATTCTACTTTGTGAATTATTGGAGTTGGTGTTGGTGGGATTCTAGTGGGAGTGGGAGTAGGGGTTTTTGAGGTTGAGAGTTTGACCGGGGTAATTTGTTCTTGAGCCGGCGAGTGAATCGGTGTAAATACCGTTAAAAGAAAGATAGCTCCTGCGACTATGCCTCCCATAAAAACCCATACTAACAAAGATAAAAAATAGAGTCAACGAACTATAGTATTGTTCTTAAATAATTCCCAAAGCCTGCATTCTTCTGGCGCATCCAGGGAACTGGGTAAATATACTTGATCTCTGAACAAGTCTTTGAACTGCGTTTATTTGAACTTCCAAGGGAGCTAAGTCTGCTCTTTCATATCCTGTTTGCATACTATTCCAAGTTCCGATTGAGAACTGAAAAGCTCCATAGTAACCATTTCCACTATTTCTAGTAGCAGTCATACCTGATTCACAATTACCTAAAAAGTTAATTTGTGCGTCATTTAATGGTCCACTTACTGTGGTGGTTGAAGAAATTACATTTGTAGTTTGTGATTGAGTCACAGTAGGAGTTGGGGTAAGTGTAATTATTTTATTTTGTTTTTCTAACTTTTCTTTAAATTCTGAACTTAAAGTCGCTATAGATGTCGGTTTATCCTGACTTAGTTTAAGCTTCCAGTTTTTCTCAATTAGATGAGGGTTTTCAATCCATGGATTAGCTATCCAGATGTTTGTCCAGTAATCTTTAGAGCCATATTCTTTTTCTGCGATTTTAGTAATGGTATCTCCATCTTTTACAATATAATCTCTTACCTCTTCGCGAACAATTGCTTGGGGTGTTGACTGGGTTGATGAAGTCCCTGATGGGTTAAGAAGGACTAATGAAAGCGCTAATACTCCCGAAAGAATATTTTGTTCCATATATTTAAAATGCCAACTATTTCTAGTTGGCAAGAAGTGGCATTCTACCAAAAAAAGGCTGCAAAGTCAATCTAAACGAGCCTAATAGGCCATGTGCTATAATGGTTTAACATGTCAAATTGGAAAATATTTTACATATTAGTAATTTTCTTAGTAACTTTGTTTTCTGGATTAGTTTTTGTGAGCGTAATGCAGTCCTTAAGACTTTCTGCAAATGATCCACAAGTGCAGATTACAGGAGATATATTAAGTTCTTTAAGCCAAGGAGCTGACCCTAAACAGCTCTCTCCTACTACCGTAGATATGGCTTCTGCTTCTAACCCATTTGTAATTATTTATGATAATAATGAAAAAGCTCTTGGTTCTACGGTTACATTAGATAAAAAAACGCCTATTGCTCCAAAAGCAGCTTTTGAAAAAACAAAGAAGAATAATGAAAATAGATTTACCTGGGAACCAAAGGATGGATTAAGACAAGCTGTTGTGATGGTAAAGTACAAAGACGGTTATGTTTTAGTAGGAAGATCGCTGGGTGAAGTTGATGAAAGAATTAAAATGGTTATGAGAGTTGTAGGAATTGCATGGGTGATTGGAATTTCAGCTACAACTTTAGCATTTTTATTGGCTCGCCCAAAAAAAGAGATGCTAGTTGAAGAAACCAAGCCAGTTTCTCCTAAGAGATCTACAAGATCTAAGAAAAAGTAATATTATTCCCACTCTCCTTTTATGAGAGCATCAATTGGGTGTCGTTCTCTATCTACCTCAAGTTTTGAAAAGATATCAGCTGTGTTTACGTTCTCAAAATCAGTTTTCGCGGAGATACCCAGTCTTCCTATGTCTTCTCCAACTCCGACTAAAAGTATTTCTGTACCACGTTCATTTAAATATCTTGAGCTTACAGGGGAAAAATTAGAGAAAGGCTCCTCAAATGATGTGGGTGAATTCTTGGTTGGTCGATTCATGAAAACGTAATTTGCTTCTTCTTTTATGTTAAATGCTTTCTGAACTGGACCAATTTTTCTAGGAAGTTCCAAAGAATATAATAGATGTGTGTGGTCTCTGTGGGAAATTATTGAATATATCCCCTCTCCAGAAGGACGAGAAGCATTTTTAATTCTATTATTCGTAAGAGTTTTATGCGTTTTAAAACCTCTACCACCTACTATTTGAATAAATCCCCAATTAGTTTTACTTCCATCAGTAAGCTCGGGCATTTTTTTATTTCCCATCACTATATATCTCGGTGGTGAATCTCCAGAAGGATCTAGTACAAAGAAAAAGCGCGCCACATCATTTATCCCAGCTACTTTTTTGGCGCTTCTCTTAGGTTTATAAAAGAAATAAATATCTCCCTGCTCTAGGAATTCAATCTCTAATCGCCATCTATTTATGGGGCTAGTATGTTCCATCTAACCAGTTTGAACTAATAGTATTATAAAAGAGTTTGATTAGTGTACGAGATCGTTAAAAAGCTGAGCAAGGTTTTAATTTGTCATATATTGACCCATCAATTATATGAAAAAGAATAGACCGAGTATGTGGTATGAGTTTGTGGGTTTAGAAAGAGCGTGCTGCTGAGCCTGGATTCGAACCAGAATAAACGGATCCAAAGTCCGTTGTCCTACCATTAGACGACTCAGCAATGCCCCTAAATGATATCAAATTTAGCCTCAACAAACAAGGAAATTACTTGACATAAGTATAATTAAGCATTAATATTGTCACCTATGTCAGAAGTAATTAGAAGAGTATGGGATGGAGAAATGCCACCCAGAGACTTGCACGAACCAGCAGTAATCAAGGGTGCTCTTATAAAGCCTTGGGCAGTGCCTGTTCTTGTAGAAAATCCACCTCTATCTCCGGAGCGCGTTGTTGTAGCGGCACAAGGATTAGGTGGAACTACTCCAAAGGAAAGACCAACTGGCGAGAGTGGAAGAATTGCACCTGAAGGAAGCACGACTATTATAGATATGCAAGGTGAGCCTATGGCTGGTGATCCAGTAAGTAAAGATTTACGCAGAGCCCGATCGTAAATTAAACCCGGGCCTTTAGTTTGTTCAGGAATTCCCCATTTGTTAAAATACTCTTAAGCCCGAGTGGTGAAATTGGTAGACACGTACGCTTCAGGTGCGTATGTTCGTAAGAACTTGGGAGTTCGAGTCTCCCCTCGGGCACTATTCACTTTAAGCTTTTGTAATGTTAAAATGTCACTTACGCGGATGTGGTGAAATGGCATACACGCTACCTTGAGGTGGTAGTGCCCTAAAAAGCGTGGAGGTTCGACTCCTCTCATCCGCACCAAATTACTTGCAAATTTCATCCCCTCGTTGCATAATAGTCCAGATTATAAGTGCGGATTGGAGGTGAGCAAATTGATTAAAAAAGTATTTTCTGCCTTTCTAGTTTTAACTCTAGCTATTTCTACGTTATCGTTTTTTCCAAAGAGCGCTGATGCTACAAATCGTCCATCATGGCGTTGGAAAACAGAATATATAAGTCAATTCCAAACTGTGCAAGTTGCTTATGATGAGAGATGTGATAATGCAAATCCAGCCTTTAGAGTTACATTATTTGAAGGGGGAAGCTATACAGGTGCCAGGGCAAAAATCTGTGGATATTGGGATGATTTAAGTCAGCTTCCACAATTTCCTGGATCAAGTAAAACTTTTAATAATAGTGTAAGCTCATATAAAGTTACTTATGTTCCTGGAGGATACGCAATTCAATTTAATTCAGGAAAAGACCAAGAGGGTCCAATTTCTTGGGTTAGAGGTGAAGGAAGCGTAAATGAAGCGGGTGGAGATGTAGACAACATCCTGTCCTCTCTTAAAAGAATAAATCCGTAAGGGATTAGAGAAAGAGCAGGGATAATTTTCACCCTGCTCTTTTTATTAGGAAATTATTTAGATATTTGAGATTAAGTCCCTTTTTTGTTAAAATTGAAGCCGAGGACGATTAGCTCAGCTGGTAGAGCGTCGCATTTACACTGCGAATGTCGGGGGTTCGATCCCCTCATCGTCCACTGAACAAATCTTGAATGAATTTTTCGGTATAAACCCTTTACGAATTATTAAACAAATTTTGCTGAGATAGCCAAGGTGGTCAAGGCACCTGTCTGAAGAACAGGCTATGAGTGTTCGACTCACTCTCTCAGCACATTTCGGCAAACTCGGGGTTAGAAGTATTTTTATCAAATCTGATTTATGTTCTTATTGCCACAATTCTTCCGAATTTTTCGATGTTAATCTTCCGATTTTGTGTTACGTCTCAATTGCGTCTGACTTAGGGTTTTGGTGCCTTGCAAGTAGAATGAATGGAAGTGCGGCCCATTGAAATATTGAGGAAGTGAGATATGACGTTGGATACCCATTGTTATCGGCTATTTTTCCAAGCGCTGGTTGAATTCCGACTGCTCCCCCTGAACCAAGCAGCGAATCAAATGAAAGAACAGTGGCTCTTTGTTCGCTTGGTATTAAGCCATTTAAATAAGCTTGTCTGAT